>NZ_JBHWIO010000012.1:63444-120083 GCF_042732075.1 Kitasatospora sp. NPDC059812 | reverse complement strand
CCCGACCCACATATACTTAAAACACCCCCGCCCTTCACCACCCCCCCCCCCATGGGGGGCGCGGCCCCCCACCCGCCCCCCCCCTCGACAACTCCCCCTCCCGGTCAGCAAGATGTGACGCCACACCTTCCGCCACAGCCACCTCGGGGAGCACGCCGATGAGCCGCCGCCTCCAGCACCGGACGGCCCTGCTCGCCGGTCTCACCGCCCTGTCGCTCTCACTGACGCTCTGTTCGTGCGCCTCCGGCCAGGGCGGCGCCGCCGCGGACGGGCCGTCCGCCACCGGGGCCCCCAAGCTCACCTCGATCGACGTCAACCCGCGCGAGCGCTCCCAGCTGCGCCAGGGCGGCACCCTGCACCTGGCGATCGCCCAGTTCTCCCGCCAGTGGTCGCCGATCCAGACCGACGGCAGCGAGTCCTCGACGATCAGCGTCAGCAAGCCGCTGCTGCCGACCTTCTTCCGCTCCGACGCGGCCGGCACCCAGACCGTCAACCCGGCCTACCTGCAAGACGCCCACGCGGAGCTGCGGGACGGCCGGCAGGTCGTCGTCTGGACGCTCAACCCGAAGGCCCACTGGTCCGACGGCACCCCGATCACCTGGCGCGACCTCGAAGCCAACTGGCGCGCGCTGAACGGGAAGGACCCGGCCTACCGGCCCGCCAGCAACACCGGCTTCGAACAGGTCTCCTCGGTCGAGCGGGGCAAGGACGACTTCCAGGCGGTGATGACCTTCGACCGGCCGTTCTCCGAGTGGCAGTCGATGTTCAACGGCGCCGCCAACGCCCCGCTGCTGCCCGCGAGCCGGCTCGCCACCCCGGAGCTGTTCAACTCCGCCTACCTGGACGCGATCCCGGTCACCGCCGGCCCGTTCAAGGTCGAACGGCTGGACCGCGCCGCCCAGACCATCACCCTGGTCGCCGACCCCGCCTGGTGGGGCGACAAGCCGATGCTGGACCGGATCGTCTTCCACGCCATGCTGCCCAACGCCATGGCCCCCGCCTTCGCCAAGGGCGAGATCGACCTCTTCAACAACGGCCCGGACGTCGCCGGCTACCAGACCATCAAGAGCACCAAGGGCGCCGCCGTCCGCCGAGCCGGCGGGCCCGACTTCCGCCAGCTCACCCTCAACGCCCGCACCCCGGCGCTCAGCGACGCGACCGTCCGCCAGGCCGTCTTCCAGGCCATCAACCGGGACGCCGTCATCCGCTCCGACCTGAACGGCCTGGACTGGCCCGCCGCCCCGCTCAACAACCACCTGCTGGTCGCCAACCAGAACGCCTACCGGGACAACTCCCTCGGCCTCAGCCGCTACGACCCCGCCGAGGCCGCCCGCAAGCTGGACGCGGCCGGCTGGCGGCTCGACGGCGACGTCCGCAAGCGCAACGGCCGCGAGCTGAACCTGCGGATGGTCATCCCGGCCGGCGTCACCCAGGCGCAGAGCGAGGCCGACAGCGCCACCAGGACGCTCAAGGACATCGGCATCAAGGTCACCACGGTCACCGCCGCCGCCAACGAGTTCTTCGACAAGTACGTCAACCGCGGCGACTTCGACATCACCGCCTATTCGCTGCTCGGCACGCCCTTCCCGGCCAGCGGCAACCGCGCCGACTTCGTCCAGAACGGCGGCACCAACCACGTCGGCGCGGGCAGCCCGGCGGTGGACGCCGCCCTCGACCGGGCCGCCGCCGCACCCGACGCGGCCACCGCCTCCGAGGCGATCAACCAGGCCGACGGCGAGCTGTGGAAGGTGGCCGGCGTGCTGCCGCTCTACCAGCGCCCGCAGCTGTACGGCGCCCGCGCCAACCTCGCCAACATCGGCGCCCAGGGGCTGTCCGACATCGTCTGGGAGAACGTCGGCTTCGAGCGGTAGGCGGCGGCGACGCCCCGGCGCCCTCAGCCGTGCAGGGTCTCCCGCCAGAAGTGGCAGGCGCTGCGACGGCCCGGCAGTTCGGCGCCCTCGGCGTCCACCACCGGTACCAGCGGCGGGAGTTCGCTCAGGCAGCGGTCCTGCACCCGGTTGCAGCGCGGGTTGAACGCGCAGCCCTGCGGGACCTCCAGGAGGCTGGGCGGCAGGCCCTTGATGGCGTGGAGGTTCTGCCCCTTCTGGTCCAGCCGGGGGATCGAGTCGAGCAGGCCCCGGGTGTACGGGTGGGCGGGGCGCGCGTACAGGTCGCGCACCGGGGCCGTCTCGACGATCCGGCCCGCGTACATCACCGCGATCGTGTCCGCGACGTCGGCGACCACGCCGAGGTCGTGGGTGATCAGGATCAGCCCCATGTGGAACTCGTGCTGCAACTCGGCCAGCAGGTCCATCACCTGGGCCTGGACGGTGACGTCCAACGCGGTGGTGGGCTCGTCCGCGATGATCAGGTCCGGCTCCATGGAGAGCGCCATGGCGATCATGATGCGCTGGCGCATGCCGCCGGAGAACTGGTGCGGGTAGTCGCCGACGCGCTGCCTGGCCGCCGGGATCCGCACCCGGTCCATCAGCTCGATGGCCCTCTCCCTGGCCTCCTTGCGGCTGGCGCCGCGGTGCACCTGGAACATCTCGCCGAGCTGGTAGCCCACGCTGAGCACCGGGTTGAGCGAGGACAGCGCGTCCTGGAAGATCATCGCGATCTTCTGGCCCCGGACGAACCGCCGGGCCTTGGAGCCCATGGTCAGCAGGTCCTCGCCGCGGTAGAGGATCCGCCCGCCGGTGATCCGCCCGGGCGGCACGTCCAGGATGCCCATGATCGCCTGCGCGGTCACCGACTTGCCCGAACCGGACTCGCCCAGCACCGCCAGCGTCTCCCCGGCCGACACCGAGTAGCTCACCCCGTTGACGGCCCTGGCCACGCCGTCCCGGGTACGGAACTCGACGTGCAGGTCGTCGACCTCCAGCAGCGGGGTCCCGGGCACCAGGTCCTCCCGACCGCCGCCGATCACCTCCACCATGTCCATCCGAGCAGCCCTCCCCCAGCGCGGCAGCGAGCACCTATACGCGCAGAGCAACTATCAACGACCCGACCCCACTTGCGGAATTGCACGGCACGTCTCTTTTCCATCACAAGAAAGGGCGCACCCCCGGTGCGGGGGCGCGCCCTGGATCCCGCGAGCCGCTAACCGGGCCCGGCATCCCCCTGCCCAGCCTCACGCTCCGCCGCGCTCTGCCCAATCTCGCGCTCCGCAGCGCTCTGCCCAATCTCGCGCTCCGCAGCGAAGTGACACGCCGAGTCGTGCCGGGCCGCCCCGCCCAGCCAGGACGGCGAGGCGAGCAGCGGGATCTCGGCCGCGCAGCGGTCCTGCGCCTTCCAGCAGCGGGTGCGGAAGCGGCAGCCGGACGGCGGGTTGGCCGGCGAGGGCACGTCCCCGGTGAGCACGATCCGGTCCCGCGACTCCCGGGCCGTCGGGTCCGGAACGGGGACGGCGGAGAGCAGCGCCTGGGTGTACGGGTGGGTGGCGTGGTCGTAGATCTCGGCATCGCTGCCGATCTCGACCATCTTGCCGAGGTACATCACGCCGACGCGGTCGGAGATGTGCCGGACGATGGAGAGGTCGTGCGCGATGAACATGTACGAGAGGTTGAACTCGCCCTGCAGCTTGTCCAGCAGGTTGATCACCTGCGCCTGGACGGACACGTCCAGCGCGGAGACCGGCTCGTCGCAGATGATGATCTCCGGCTTGAGCGCCAACCCCCGTGCGATGCCGATGCGTTGGCGTTGCCCGCCGGAGAACTGGTGCGGGTAGCGGTTGATGTACTCGGGGTTGAGCCCGACCACGTCCAGCAGGTCCTGGACGGCCTTGCGACGGTCCCCCTTGGGCGCCACCTCGGGGTGGATCTCGAACGGCTCCCCGATGATGTCGCCGACCGTCATACGCGGGTTCAGCGAGGTGTACGGGTCCTGGAACACCATCTGGATGTTGCGACGGACGGCCTTCAGCGCCGACCCGGACAGCCGGGAGATCTCCTCACCCTTGTAGCGGACCGATCCCCCGGTGGCCGGCTCCAGGTTCATCAGCACCTTGGCCAGCGTGGACTTCCCGCAGCCGGACTCGCCGACGACGCCCAGCGTCTCGCCCTGCCTCAGGTCGAAGGAGACCCCGTCGACGGCCTTCACGGCGCCGACCTGCTTCCTGAACAGCACGCCCTTGGTCAGCGGGAAGTGCTTGACCAGGTCCCGGACTTCGAGGATCGGCTCGCCGCGCGGCACCTCCTGGGCGAAGGCGGCCTCCTCCGGCACCGCGGCGCCCAGTGCGCTGGACCCGTTAGCGGCCATGGAGGGTCTCCTTCCAGAAGAAGCAGGCGCTGCCCCGCCCGGCCAGCGGGGCTCCGTCGTCCTCGGCGACCGGGTACAGCTCCGGCACCTCGGCCCGGCAGCGGTCCTGCGCCCGCGGGCAGCGCGGGTTGAAGGCGCAGCCCTGGGGGATCCGCAGCAGGTTGGGCGGCAGGCCCTTGATGGCGTACAGCTCCTGGCCCTTCTGGTCCAGCCGCGGGATGGAGTCCAGCAGGCCGCGGGTGTACGGGTGCGCGGGGCGCGCGTACAGGTCGTGCACCGGGGCGGTCTCGACGATCCGGCCGGCGTACATCACGGCGATCTTGTCCGCGACGTCGGCGACCACGCCGAGGTCGTGGGTGATCAGGATCAGGCCCATGTGGAACTCCGCCTGGAGCTCCGCGAGCAGGTCCATCACCTGGGCCTGCACGGTGACGTCCAACGCGGTGGTGGGCTCGTCCGCGATGATCAGGTCCGGTTCCAGGGCCAGCGCCATGGCGATCATGATGCGCTGGCGCATGCCGCCGGAGAACTGGTGCGGGTAGTCGTTCACCCGCTGCTTGGCCGCCGGGATGCGCACCCGCTCCATCAGCTCGACGGCCTTCTCCTTGGCCTCCTTGCGGGACGCCCCCCGGTGGGCGCGGAACATCTCGCCGAGCTGGAAGCCCACCGTCAGCACCGGGTTGAGCGAGGACAGCGCGTCCTGGAAGATCATCGCGATCTTCTGGCCGCGGATCCTGCGCCGCTCCTCGTTGCCCATCTTCAGCATGTCCCGGCCGCGGAAGCGGATCTCCCCGCGCGGGATCCGGGCCGGCGGCATGTCCAGGATGCCCATGATCGCCTGCGCGGTCACCGACTTGCCCGAGCCGGACTCGCCGAGCACCGCGAGCGTCTCCCCCGCCCGGACGCTGTAGTCGACCCCGTTGACCGCCTTGGCCACGCCGTCCCGGGTGACGAACTCGACGTGCAGGTCGCGGACGTCGAGCAGCGGCCCCTCGTACGACGCGGCCCGCTCGGACCTGGTGGCGTCCACGGCTGTACTCACGTTGCGCTCCCCTCGCTCAGCGAAGCTTCGGGTCGAGGGCGTCGCGCACCGCGTCGCCCAGCATGATGAAGGCCAGCACGGTGACGGAGAGCGCCACGGCCGGGAAGAACAGCACGTACGGCGCCGTCCGGATCACCTTCTGGGCGGAGGAGATGTCGATGCCCCAGGAGATGGTCGGGTCCTGCAGACCGATGCCGAGGAAGCTCAGCGTCGCCTCGGTGGCGATGTAGCCGCCGAGCGCGATGGTGGCGACGACGATCACGGGGGCGATGGCGTTCGGCAGGATGTGCCGGAACATCAGCCGCCCCGTCCCGGCGCCGAGCGCCCGGCCGGCCACCACGTAGTCGGACTGTTTGACGGTCAGCACGGCGCCGCGCATGACGCGGGCGATCTGGGTCCAGCCGAGGAAGGCCAGCGCGATGACCACGCTCCACACCGTGCGGGTGGTGAAGGCGTTCAGCAGCACCAGGGCGCCGAGCAGCAGCGGGAGGCCGAAGAAGATGTCGGTGATCCGGGAGATCACCGCGTCGACGGCGCCGCCGAAGTAGCCGGCGACCATGCCGGCCAGTCCGCCGAGCACGGTGACCGCCAGGGTCACGCAGATGCCGACGGTGATCGAGGCCCGGGCGCCGTACACCACCCGGGCGTAGATCGACCGGCCCTGCCCGTCGTAGCCGAACCAGCCGGCGCCGAAGAAGTCCGTCCAGTCCGGCCGCCTGAGGTAGTCGTGGATCAGGTCGGCCTTGCGCGGGTCGGCGTCGGTGAACGCCCAGGGGAAGATCGCCATGACGACCAGCAGCAGGATCAGCACGGCGGAGATCAGGAAGATCGGCCGCCGGCGCAGGTCCCGCCAGGCGTCGCCCCAGAGGCTGCGGGCCTCCTCCCGCTTGGCCGGGTCGGGCTCGACCAGGGTCTCCTGCTCGACCGCCATGCCCTGCTCCCCGGCGTAGTCGAGGTGTGAGACCCCGGGCTTGGGGTGCGGCTCGTAGGAGTTCTCGTCGTGGATGTCAGGCATAGCGGATCCTCGGGTCCAGGACCGCGTAGAGCAGGTCGACGAGCAGGCTGGCGACGAGGTAGACGATCACCAGGACGGTCACGATGCCGACCACGGTGGGGCCTTCCTTCTGGTTGATCGCCCGGTACAGGACGTTGCCGACGCCCTGCACGTTGAAGATGCCCTCGGTGACGATCGCCCCGCCCATCAGGGCGCCGAGGTCGGTGCCGAGGAAGGTGACCACCGGGATCAGCGAGTTGCGCAGCAGGTGGCGGGAGATGACGGTCCGCCGGGGCAGGCCCTTGGCGACCGCCGTGCGGATGTAGTCGGCCCGCAGGTTCTCGCCGATGGACGTCCGGGTGAGCCGGGCGACGTACGCGAGCGAGAGCGAGCCCAGCACGATCGCGGGCAGGATCAGCTGGGAGAGGTCGGTGGAGTCCTGCACCGTCGGAGTGACCCAGCCGAGGTTGGTGGCGAAGATCGTCTGCGCGATGTAGGCCAGCACGAAGACCGGGATCGAGATCACCACCAGGGTGAGGATCAGCACCAGGGTGTCCTGGATGCTGCCGCGCCGGAGGCCGGAGGCCATGCCCAGGGCGAGGCCGAGGACCACTTCGAAGACGAAGGCCATCAGCGCGAGCCGGATGGTGACCGGGAAGGCGGTCGCCATGATCTCGGAGACGGGGCGGCCGGTGAAGCTCGTCCCGAAGTCCCCCTGGAAGAGGTTCCCCATGTAGTGCAGGTACTGCTTCCAGACCGGCTGGTCCAGGAAGTACTTGTGCTTGATGCTGGCCACGATGGCCGGGTCGGCGGCCTTCTCGCCGAACAGCGCCGACACCGGGTCGCCCGGCAGCGTGTAGACCATCAGGAAGATCAGCAGCGTGGTGCCAAAGAACACCGGGATCATCTGCAGCACCCGCCGCAGCACGTAACTGCCCATCCGAGCCTCCTTCCTAGACGTGCCCTGGGTGCACGGCCGGCCGGGGACGGTCGGCCGGGAGGGCCGGGCCCCGCCCTCCGTGCGGGAAGGACGGGGCCGGCGCGAGGGGTCGGGGGATCAGCCCTTGACCTCGACCTGGGTCCAGGCCGGGTTGCCGAAGGAGTCGAACTTCACGTTCTGCACCTTGGTCGAGTAACCCGAGTTGGTGCGGTAGTACCAGAGCGGGATGGCCGGCATCCCGCTCGGCAGCACCGCCTCGGCCTGCTGGTAGCCGGTCACCGTGTCGGCGACGCTGGCGGCCTCGTCGGCCTTGGTGGCCGCCTGGTCGAACTGCGGGTTGCTGTAGCCGAAGTCGTTGGACGCGGCGCCGGTGCGGTACACGTCGGACAGGAAGTTGGCGTTCAGCGGGTAGTCCTGCACCCAGCCGGTGCGGAAGGCGCCGTTGACCTGGTGCCCGGTGATCGCGGCGCGCGCGGTCTTGAAGTCGGGCTTCGGGTCGCCGAGGCACTCGACGCCGGTGCTCTGCCGGATCGAGTTGCAGACCGCGTCGACCCACTCCTTGTGGCCGCCGTCGGAGTTGTAGGTGATCAGCAGCTTGTTGCCGGGGACGCCGCCGCCGTCGCTGATCAGCTGCTTGGCCTTCGCCGGATCGAACTTGCAGAAGTCGCCGCAGGCGCCGTCCTTGTAGCCCTCGACGCCCTCGGCCACCCAGGCGGTGGCCGGCTTGCGGGAGTTCTGCAGCACCGTCTTGGTGATGGTGTCGCGGTCGATCGCCATGGACAGGCCCTGGCGCACCTTGGCCTTGTCGGGCGCGGCCCAGTCGGCCTGGTAGAGGGTGAAGCCGATGTTCTGGATGGCGCCCTGCGGGGCGTCGATCGCCCGGTCGCCGAGGTCGCTCTTGTACGTCGCCAGCGCGGACGGCGGCACCTGGTCCATCACGTCCAGGTTGCTGGACTGGAGGTCGGCGTAGGCGGCCTCGGACGTGGTGTACATCTTGAAGACGATGCCGCCGTTCTTCGGCTTGTCGACGCCCTGGTAGTCCGGGAAGGCCTTGGTGACGACCTCGGAGTTGTGGTTCCAACTGACGAACTGGTAGGGGCCGTTGCCCACCGGCTTCTGCCCGTACCCGGTCGGGTCGTTGAAGAAGGCGTCCGGCAGCGGGGAGAAGGCGATGTAGCCGAGCTTGTACTCGAAGTACGAGACCTTGTTGCTGAGCTTGACGGTGAAGTGCAGGTCGTCGACCACGGTCAGGCCGGACATCTTGGTCGCGGTCGGCTGGCCGCTGACGGGGTGGACGTTCTGGTAGCCCTCGATGTCGGAGAACCAGGAGCTGTTGATCTGGTTGTTGCTGGTGGTCGCGCTCCAGTTCCAGGAGTCCACGAAGTTCTTGGCGTGCACCGGCGTGCCGTCGTGGAACTTCCAGCCGTCCTTCAGCGTGACGTCGAAGGTCTGGGAGTCACTGGTGTCGATCTTGTCGGCGACCTGCATCCGGATCTTGGCGGTGGCGGGGTCGTAGTCGACCAGCCCCTTGAAGAGGTTCTGGATGATGCGACCACCGCCGACCTCGTTCGCGTTGGCGGGCTGCAGCGGGTTCTGCGGCTCACTGCTCTGGTAGCTGAAGCTCTTGCTGCTGTCCGACGAGCTGTTGCTGCTTCCGCCGCCGCCGCTGCTGCACCCGGTGGCCACCAGGGCCACGGATGTCGCAGCGGCGAGGACCCAGCGAGCACGGGCGGCTACGGGCATGGAGGTCCCTCCTCGTGGTGTGTGTCGCATCACACCCCATGAGAAGCGCGCCCGGTCGACGGCGCGAGTCGAATGCACCCGGACGGGTGCGTTGAGCGCCCCGTGAGTTGACGGAACGACGGAAGGGCCCGCGGCGCGAAGCCACGGGCCCTTCCGGGGATGCCACGGGGAGTCAGGCGGCGGCCGGCTCCCGGACCTCGGCGAAGTGACAGGCCGAGTCGTGCGCGGCCGGGCCCTTCAGCACCGAGGGCACCGCGAGCAGCGGGATCTCCTCGGCGCAGCGGTCCTCCGCCTTCCAGCAGCGGGTGCGGAAGCGGCAGCCGGACGGCGGGTTGGCCGGCGAGGGGATGTCACCGGTCAGGATGATCCGATCGCGGTTCTCGCGCGCCGTCGGGTCCGGCACCGGCACCGCGGAGAGCAGCGCCTGAGTGTACGGGTGGGTGGCGTTCTCGTAGATCTGCTCGTCGGTGCCGATCTCGACCATCTTGCCGAGGTACATCACGCCGACGCGGTCGGAGATGTGCCGGACGATGGAGAGGTCGTGCGCGATGAACATGTACGACAGGCCGAAGTCGCCCTGCAGCTTCTCCAGCAGGTTGATCACCTGCGCCTGGACGGACACGTCCAGGGCGGAGACCGGCTCGTCGCAGATGATGATCTCGGGCTTGAGCGCGAGACCGCGGGCGATGCCGATGCGCTGGCGCTGGCCGCCGGAGAACTGGTGCGGGTACCGGTTGATGTACTCCGGGTTCAGACCCACGACGTCCAGCAGGTCCTGGACGGCCTTGCGGCGGTCGCCCTTGGGCGCCACCTCGGGGTGGATCTCGAACGGCTCCCCGATGATGTCGCCGACGGTCATGCGCGGGTTCAGCGAGGTGTACGGGTCCTGGAACACCATCTGGATGTTCCGGCGGACGGCCTTGAGGGCCTGGCCGGACAGCTTGGAGATGTCCTCGCCCTTGAACAGCACCTGGCCGGAGGTGGCCCGCTCCAGGTTCATCAGCACCTTGGCCAGCGTGGACTTGCCACAGCCGGACTCGCCGACGATGCCGAGCGTCTCGCCCTTCGCCAGCTCAAAGGAGATGCCGTCGACCGCCTTGACCGCGCCGACCTGCTTCTTGAAGAGGATGCCCTGGCTCAGCGGGTAGTGCTTGACCAGGTCCCTGACCTCCAGGATGGGCTCAGCCATGGAGGGTCTCCTTCCAGAGGTGGCACGCGCTGCGGCGGCCGGTGAGCTCCTTGCCGTCCTTGTCCGCCACCTGGTGCAGCGCCGGGATCTCCGTGCGGCACAGGTCGGTGGCGACGTCACAGCGGGGGTTGAACGCGCAGCCGGCCGGGACCTTCAGCAGGTTCGGGGGCAGGCCCTTGATCGCGTACAGCTCCTGGCCCTTCTGGTCCAGGCGCGGGATGGAGCGGAGCAGGCCCTTGGTGTACGGGTGCGCCGGGTTGGCGTACAGGTCGTGCACCGGGGCGGTCTCGACGATCCGGCCGGCGTACATCACGGCGATCTTGTCCGCGACGTCGGCGACCACGCCGAGGTCGTGGGTGATCAGGATCAGGCCCATGTTGTACTCGGCCTGGAGCTCCGCGAGCAGGTCCATCACCTGGGCCTGGACGGTGACGTCCAGGGCGGTGGTGGGCTCGTCCGCGATGATCAGGTCGGGCTGCATGGAGAGCGCCATGGCGATCATGATGCGCTGGCGCATGCCGCCGGAGAACTGG
This sequence comes from Kitasatospora sp. NPDC059812, assembly GCF_042732075.1. Classification (NCBI taxonomy): domain Bacteria; kingdom Bacillati; phylum Actinomycetota; class Actinomycetes; order Kitasatosporales; family Streptomycetaceae; genus Kitasatospora; species Kitasatospora sp. NPDC059812. The sequence continues at coordinate 109,382 of NZ_JBHWIO010000012.1, read as the reverse complement.
TGCGGGTAGTCGCCGACGCGCTGCCTGGCGGCCGGGATGCGCACCCGGTCCATCAGCTCGATGGCCTTCTCCTTGGCGTCCTTCTTGGAAGCGCCCTGGTGCACCCGGAACATCTCGCCGAGCTGATAGCCCACGCTGAGCACGGGGTTGAGCGAGGACAGCGCGTCCTGGAAGATCATCGCGATCTTCTGGCCGCGGATCCTGCGCCGCTCCTCGTTGCCCATCTTGAGCATGTCCTGGCCGCGGTACAGGATCTCGCCCTGCGTCACCTTGCCGGGCGGCATGTCCAGGATGCCCATGATGGTCTGGGCGGTCACGGACTTGCCGGAGCCGGACTCTCCGAGCACGGCGAGCGTCTCGCCGGCCGCGACGGAGTAGTTGACGCCGTTCACGGCCTTCGCGATGCCGTCCCGGGTGTGGAACTCCACGTGGAGGTTCTTGACCTCCAGCAGCGGGGTGCCAACTTCGAGTCGGCCGCTCTTCTGGTTGTTGTTCTCGATCACGGTGGTCATCGGGTCGTCACCTCTTCTCTCAGCGGAGCTTCGGGTCGAGGGCGTCGCGCACCGCGTCGCCGAGCATGATGAAGGCCAGAACCGTGAGGCTCAGCATTCCGGCGGGGAAGAACAGGGCGAACGGAGCAGTCCGGATCACCTTCTGGGCGGTGTTGATGTCGATGCCCCAGGAGATGGTCGGGTCCTGCAGACCGATGCCGAGGAAGCTCAGCGTCGCCTCGGTGGCGATGTAGCCGCCGAGCGCGATGGTGGCGACGACGATCACGGGGGCGACCGCGTTCGGCAGGATGTGCTTCCACAGGATCCGGCTGGTGCCGGCGCCGAGCGCCTTGGCCGCCGTCACGAAGTCGGCCTGCTTGATGGTGATGACCGAACCGCGCATGACACGGGTCATCTGGGTCCAGCCCAGGGCGACCAGTGCGAACACCACGCTCCAGATGGTGCGCGAGGTGAAGGCGTTGAGGATCACCAGGGCGCCGAGCAGCAGCGGGATGCCGAAGAAGATGTCGGTGACCCGGGAGATGATCGTGTCGACCCAGCCACCGAAGTAGCCGGCCAGCATGCCGGTGATGCTGCCGAGGATGGTCACACCCGCGGTGACGCAGATGCCGACGACGACCGAGGCACGGGCCCCGTAGATCACCCGGGCGTAGATGCTGCGGCCCTGGAGGTCGTAGCCGAACCAGTCGGCCTGGAAGAAGTGGCTGTAGTTCGGCTTCGTCAGGTAGTGCGCGCGCAGGTCGCCGGCGCGCGGGTCCGCCGAAGTGAACAGCCCGGGGGCGATCGCGATGACGATCAGCAGCAGGATCAGCAGCGCGGAGATCACGAAGATCGGCTTGCGGCGCAGGTCGTGCCAGGCGTCGGAGCCGAGGCTGCGGGCCTTCTCGGGCTTGGCCGCCGCGGTGTCGGCGGCGCGCTGGGCCGGGATCTCCTCGGCCGTCTTCTTCTCGGTCAGGTCAGGCATAACGGATCCTCGGGTCCAGGACCGCGTAAAGCAGGTCGACGATCAGGCCGGCGGCCAGGTACACGAGCACCAGGAAGGCCACGAAGCCGGAGACGGTCGTGCCCTCCTTCAGGTTGATCGCGTGGAAGAGCGCGTTACCGACACCCTTGACGTTGAAGATGCCCTCGGTGACGATCGCGCCGCCCATCAGGGCGCCGAGGTCGGTGCCGAGGAAGGTGACCACCGGGATCATCGAGTTGCGGAGCAGGTGGGTGCCGATCACCTTGCGCCGCGGCAGGCCCTTGGCCACCGCGGTGCGGACGTAGTCGGCCTTGATGTTCTCGGCTATGGAAGTACGGGTGAGGCGCGCCACGTACGCCAGCGACAGCGAGCCGAGCACGATGGCCGGCAGCATCAGCTGGGTGATGTCGTTCGAGTCCTGGACGGTCGGCGTGACCCACTTCAGGTCGTCCGCGAAGACCGTCTGGAAGATGAAGCCGAGCACCGGAACCGGGATCGAGATCAGCAGCAGGGTCATGACCAGGGTGCCCTTGTCGAACGCCTTGCCCCGGCGAAGACCGGCGAACAGGCCGACAGAGACGCCCAGCACGATCTCGATGATGAAGGCCAGCAGCGCCAGCCGGACCGTGACCGGCAGCGCCTCGGTGATCACATCGAGCACCGGCCGTCCGGCCAGGGTGGTTCCGAAGTCACCGGTGAGCAGTTTCCCCATGTAATCGACGTACTGCTCGTACCACGGCTTGTCGAAGCCCATCTGGTGGGTCAGTGCGGCGAGCTGGGCCGGGTCCGGCGCCTTGTCGCCCCACATCGCGGCCACCGGGTCACCCGGCAGCAAGTGCACCATGACAAAGATGAGCAAGGTCGTTCCGAAGAAGACCGGGATCATCTGGAGCAGTCGCCTCGCGACAAAGCGCCCCATCGTGCCTCCATGTATGACTCTGCCGGGCCCGTCATCCCGGCCAGAGATAAGTCGGCGTGCCAACGGCCGGTGCCAGTCCTCGCCCTTGTGGGGATGGACGGGCACCGGCCGTTGTCACCGGGTCAGGCGGTGCCGACCGATTACTTCTTCTTGACCTCGACGTCGGTGTAGACCGGGTTGCCGAAGGAGTCGAACTTCACGTTCTGGACGTTGTTGGACCAGCCGGAGCTGGTCTTGTAGTACCAGAGCGGGATGGCCGGCATGTCCTTGGCCAGGACGGCCTCGGCCTGCTGGTAGAGCTCCGCGGTCTTCTCGACCGAGGTGGCCGCGTCGGCCTCCTTGGAGAGCTTGTCGAACTCCGGGCTGGAGTAGCCGGCGTCGTTCGCGGCGGCACCGGTGCCGTAGACGTCGCGCAGGAAGTTCGCGTTCAGCGGGTAGTCCTGCACCCAGCCGGTACGCATCATGCTCGACACCTGACGCTTGGTCACCAGGTCGCGCGAGGTCTTGAAGTCGGGCTTCGGGTCACCGAGGCACTCGACGCCGGTGGCCTGGCGGATCGAGTTGCAGACCGCGTCGACCCACTCCTTGTGACCGCCATCGGAGTTGTACAGGATGGTGATCTTGTTACCGGGGACACCGTTGCCCTCGGCGATGAGCTGCTTGGCCTTCGCCGGGTCGTACTTGCAGGCGTCGCCGCAGCTGCCGGCCTTGAAGCCCATGACGCCGGGCGCCACGAACGCGTCGGCGGGCTGACGCGTGCCGTTCAGCACGGTCTTGGTGATGGTGTCACGGTCGATGGCCATCGACAGGCCCTGGCGGACCTTGGCCTTCTCCGGAGCGTTCCACTCGGCGTTGTACAGCGCGAAGGAGATGTTCTGGATGGCGCCCTGCGGCTGGTCGACCGCGCGCTTGCCCAGGTCGTCCTTGTACTTGGGCAGGTCGGTCGAGTCGACCTGGTCCAGGACGTCGAGGGTGTCCGACATCAGGTCCTTGTACGCGGCCTCACCGGAGGTGTAGTTCCGGAAGACGATGCCGCCGTTCTTGGCCTTGTTGACGCCCGCGTACTTGTCGTAGGCGGCCAGGGTGATGGCCTTGTTGTGCTCCCACGAGACGAACTTGTACGGGCCGTTGCCGACCGGCTTCTGGCCGTAGCCCGCCGGGTCGGAGAAGAACCCGGTCGGCAGCGGGTAGAAGGCCGAGTAGCCGAGCTTGTACGTGAAGTACGAGACCGGGCTGGTCAGCTCGATGGTGAAGTGCGTGTCGTCGACGACCTTCAGACCGGACATGGTGTCGGCGGTCGGGTCACCCTTCTCCGGGTGAACGGCGTCGTAGCCGACGATGTCGGAGAACCAGTCCGAGTTGATCTGGTTGTTCTTGGTGTTCGCCGACCAGTTCCAGGAGTCCACGAAGGACTTGGCCGTCACCGGGGTGCCGTCGTGGAAAGTCCAACCGGACTTCAGCGTGACGGTGTAGCTCTTGGAGTCAGTGGTCTCGATCTTGTCGGCCACCTGGTTACGCAGGGCGCCGGTGGCGGGGTCGTAGTCGACAAGGCCCTGGAAGAGCTGCTTGACGATGCGGCCGCCCTGGTTCTCCATGGCGTTGGCCGGCTGCAGCGGACGCTGCGGCTCGCCGCTCTGGTAGCTGAACACGCCCTGGGCGTTGACCGCAGCGCCATCGGAGCTGCTCCCACCGGTGGAACCGCCACTGCTACAAGCAGTCGCGGCGAGGGCGACCGCAACAGCTGCGACAACCCACTTGGCCTGGCTCCCACCACGCATCGGTGTGCCTCCTGAATTCGACGTTGCAACGAGGAGGGCACTGCGGACGGGTGTTACCTGGCCCGCTGTGCCGTCCGCGCTCGTGGTTTCGGCGCGCACCCCTGCGCGTCACCCTTGACCCGAGCCTGACTGCACCCACTATCCGTCACGCACGGACACGAAAGTGACCAGTGACGATCTCAATTAGGTCACATGAACAGTCGGTAAGTTTCGAAAACCGGACATAAGAGACATAGCCAGACAGGCACCAAACGGACAGTCGTCATGAATGACGAACTGTCACGTTCGCTCAGCGGACACCTGGGAGTGATGAGCGCTATTCCGTTAATACGCCCGTCGACAACTTGGAGTAGTTGAAAAAGTTCGCCCCCCTCTCCATGGGAAAGGGGGGCGAAGCATTCCGGCCAAAGGCCGGTCAAGCCGTCCGGATCACGCCTTCTTGGCGCGCGAGGCGGTGCGGCCGCGGTCCTTCGCGTCGAGGACGACCTTACGGATGCGAACCGTCTCCGGGGTCACCTCGATGCACTCGTCCTCGCGGCAGAACTCCAGCGACTGCTCCAGCGAGAGCTTGCGCGGCGGGACGATCGACTCGGCCACGTCTGCGTTCGAGGAACGCATGTTGGTGAGCTTCTTCTCCTTGGTGATGTTGACGTCCATGTCGTCGGCGCGCGAGTTCTCGCCGACGATCATGCCCTCGTACACCTCGGTGCCCGGCTCGCAGAAGAGCACGCCGCGCTCCTGGAGGTTGGTCATCGCGAAGGCGGTGACCACACCGGACCGGTCGGCGACCAGCGAACCGTTGTTACGGGTCGTCAGGGTGCCGAACCACGGCTCGTGGCCCTCGTGGATCGAGTGCGCGATGCCGGTGCCGCGGGTGCTGGTGAGGAACTCGGTCCGGAAACCGATCAGACCGCGGGACGGGACGACGAACTCCATCCGGACCCAGCCCGAGCCGTGGTTGGACATGTTGTCCATCCGGCCCTTGCGGACGCCCATGAGCTGCGTGACCGCGCCCATGTGCTCCTCCGGCACGTCCACCGTGAGGCGCTCGACCGGCTCGTGGGTCTTGCCGTTGACCTGCTTGGTGACGACCTGCGGCTTGCCGACGGTCAGCTCGAAGCCCTCGCGGCGCATGGTCTCGATCAGGATGGCCAGCGCCAGCTCACCACGGCCCTGCACCTCCCAGGCGTCCGGGCGCTCGGTCTCCAGGACGCGCAGCGAGACGTTACCGATCAGCTCGCGGTCCAGGCGGTCCTTCACCTGGCGGGCGGTGACCTTGCGGTCCACCTTGCCGCTGGACTTCGCGTCCGCGCCCTTGCCGCTGCCGCCACGGCCGACCAGCGGCGAGGTGTTGGTGCCGATGGTCATCGAGATGGCCGGCTCGTCCACCGTGATCAGCGGCAGCGCGATCGGGTTCTCCGGGTCGGCGAGGGTCTCGCCGATCATGATCTCGGAGATGCCGGCGACGGCGCAGATGTCACCCGGGCCCGCCACCTCGGCCGGCTTGCGGGTGAGCGCCTCGGTCATCAGCAGCTCCGAGATGCGGACGCTGGAGATGGTGCCGTCGCGCTTGATCCAGGCCACGGTCTGGCCCTTGCGCAGCTCGCCCTGCTCGACGCGCAGCAGCGCGATGCGGCCGAGGAAGTTGTCGGCGTCGAGGTTGGTGACGTGGGCCTGGAGCGGCGCGTCGGCCTCGTAGGTCGGGGCCGGGACGTGCTCCAGCAGGGTGGAGAAGAACGGCTCCAGGCTGGTGCTGTCGGCCGGGACGGTGCCGTTCTCCGGCTTGGTCAGCGAGGCGACGCCGTCACGGGCACAGGCGTAGACGATCGGGAACTCGATCTGGTCCTCGTCCGCGTCCAGGTCCAGGAACAGGTCGTAGGTCTCGTTGATGACCTCGTCGATCCGGGAGTCCGGGCGGTCCGTCTTGTTGATGCAGAGGATGACGGGCAGCCGGGCGGTGAGCGCCTTGCGGAGCACGAAGCGCGTCTGCGGCAGCGGGCCCTCGGAGGCGTCGACCAGCAGGACGACGGCGTCCACCATCGACAGACCGCGCTCGACCTCGCCACCGAAGTCGGCGTGGCCCGGGGTGTCGATGATGTTGATGGTGATCGGCGCGCCACCATCCTTCGGGTGGTACTTGACGGCGGTGTTCTTCGCGAGAATGGTGATGCCCTTCTCGCGCTCCAGGTCGTTCGAGTCCATCATCCGGTCGTCGAGGTGCTGGTGGGCGGCGAAGGCGCCGGCCTGCTTCAGCATGGCGTCGACCAGAGTGGTCTTGCCGTGGTCGACGTGGGCGACGATAGCGACGTTGCGGATGTCGTTGCGCGTGGGCATGCCTAGCTGATTCTCCTGGAATCGTGGGTTGCGGCGCCCGGCCGCGAGACGCCGACCAGCGATCCCTTTGGATCGCCGCCGCCCGTTCCGCCTGCTACTACCGGTCCACCCGCCGTGGCAACGGACATGCCTCGGCTTCCTCCTATCGTACGGGGAAGCGCCCAGGTGAGCAGAAACGGGCAGGTCGGGCGGGATCAAGATCACAGACAGGTCACCCGTTCGTCACCCGGTGTTCGCTCTCCGACCGGCTCCGACGGGCCCGGGGAACGGGCTCAGCCGCTCCACCCCACGTCCTGGAAGCGCGGCCAGCCGTACCCCCAGACCCCGGCGCCCGCGACGCCCGCCCGGACGCCGACCAGCTCGGGCCGCTGGTAGAGCGGCACCGAGTGGCCGAGCTGCCAGATCCGCACGTCCGCCTCCTGGAGCAGGCCGAGCCGGGCGGCCGGGTCGAGCTCGGCGGTGGCGCGGTCGAAGAGCCGGTCGATCTCCTCGGTTCCGCTGCGGGCGTAGTTGCTGCCGAGGTCGAGGGTGCCGTCGGCGTCGGGCCGGGGCTTGGCGTAGACGGGCCGCTGCTCGCTCGCCGGGCTGGTGCCGGCGGGCCAGGAGAACAGGGCGAGGTCGTACTCCCCGGCGGCCAACTGGTCCTGGACGAAGGTGTCGGCGGACGCCGTCACGGCCTTCACCTCGACACCGGACTCGCCGAGGTCGGCGGCGAGCGCGTCGGCGGTCCGCTTGGCGGTCGCGGAGCCGGCCGGGACGAGCAGGGTGAGGGTGAGCTCCTTGTCGTCCTTGGTGCGGGTGCCGCCGGTGTCGGGCCGCTTCCAGCCCGCCTCGTCGAACAGCCGGGCGGCGTCGGCCGGGCCGGCGGCCGCACTGTTGTCGCGGTAGCCGTCCTGGTCGCCGGCGAGCAGGTGGCTGCCCAGCGGGGCGCCGGGCAGGCCGAGCGGGGTGAGCGCGGCGTCGGCGATCCGCCGCCGGTCGACGGCGCGGGTCAGGGCGAGCCGCAGGGCCGGGTCGGCGAGCGGGCCGTGGGCGGAGTTGAGGGTGAGCTGGGTGAGCGAGGCGCCGACGGCCCGGTGCACGATGACGCCGTGCAGTCCCTCGGCCCGCCGCAGGGCCAGCGCCGCGGCCTCGGGTGCGGCGCCCGGGGGCGCCGCCTCGGCGGTCGGCGTGCCGGAGGCGGCCGGGGTGTCGGTCGGCACGGCGGTCGGCGCGGCGGAGGCGGTGGGCGTGGCGGAGGCGGCCGGAGCGGGCGCGGGCACCGCCTGGTCCACCGCCGCGGTGAGCGGGGCGATGTCCAGCCGGTTCTGGTCGAGCGCGTCCAGCCGGCCCTCCGGCGGCGCGGCGATGAACTCGATCCGGTCGGTCTTCGGCTGGTCCCCCCACCACCGCGGGTTGCGGGCGAGGACGACCTGCCCGCCCGCGGCGTCGTACCCGGAGACGGTGTACGGCCCGGCGCTCAGGTGCTCGCCGCCGGTCAGCGCCCGGTTGAACGCGGCCGGGGTGGCCGTCTCGGCCGCCGGGTAGAGCGGGCCGAACAGCGAGCGCCATTCGGCGTACGGGCGCCGGAAGGTCACCCGGACTTCGTGCGGGTCGGCGCCCTGGGCGATCGCCTCGATGGCGTCGTACCCGGTCGGGCGGCCGCCCTGGTAGGCCGGGTCGAGGCCGGAGAGGGCGGCCCGCTGGGCGGTCAGGTCGGCGGCCGTGAGCGGGGTGCCGTCGCTCCAGACCGCGCGCGGGTTGAGCCGGTAGGTGACGACCTGCGGCTGCTTCCCGGGCGGGGTGGACTCGGCGCCGACCAGGTAGTCCGGGTCGGGGACGAGCCGGCCGTGCCCGTCGGGCCGGAACAGCGAGGGGTAGAGGGCGTGCGCGAGCAGTGCCGAGTCGGCGGTCGCCTCGCCCTGGTAGACGTTGAGCGTGGCCGGGACGCCGTCCACGGCCCAGCGCAGCTTGCCGCCGCCCCGGACGGCGGTGCGGTCGGCGGTCCGGACGTCCCCGGTGCCGGAGGTGGGGTCGGCCGAGGCCGGCGCGGGGTCGGGGGTACGGGCCGGATCCGGGCCGTCGGAGCAGCCGCCGAGGCCGGCGGCGAGCAGCAGCGCGACGGCTGCGGTGGTGAGCTGGCGGACGCGCATGGCGGCCATGGAACGCCGTCCGGGTGCCCGGGCCCGGGCCGACACGGCGGACCGCCCGCCGACTGCACCCGGACGGCCGAACCTCCGAGGGCCTCCAGCCGCCCTAGAGCCCCAGCTCGAACCAGACGATCTTGCCCTTGGGCGTCCGCCGACTGCCCCAGCGCTCGGCCAGCAGGCTGACCAGTTGCAGGCCGCGCCCGCCCTCGTCGGTCTCCTGGGCGCGCCGCTGCCTGGGCTGGGCGTAGCCGTCGTCCCAGACCTCGCAGACCAGGCCGCGATCGCGCAGCAGCCGCAGCCGGATCTCGCCCCGGCCGTGCTTGAGCGCGTTGGTGACCAGTTCGCTGACCAGCAGCTCGGTGGTGTCCACGAGCTCCTCCAGGCCGCGGGTCAGCAGCCAGCTGCAGGCCAGCTCGCGGGCCTTGGCGACGGAGGTGGGCTCGGGCGGCAGGAACCAGTTGCCGACGGCGTCCTCGGGGAAGGCGTGCACCTTGGCCATCAGCAGGGCGATGTCGTCCTCGCCGTGGTGCGGGTTGAGCTCGCCGAGGACGTGCTCGCAGAGTTCTTCGAGGCCCTTGCCCTTGGCCGACAGCGCGGTGCGGAAGCCGCGCAGGCCCTCGTCCAGCTGGTGCTTGCGGCTCTCCACCAGGCCGTCGGTGTAGAGGCCGAGGATGGCGCCGTCCGGGAGGGTCAGCTCGACCTCCTCGAAGGGCTCGCCGCCGACGCCGAGCGGCAGGCCGGGCGGGACGTCGAGCATCCGGGCGGGTTCGCCGGGGCTGAGCAGGACGGGCGGCAGGTGGCCGGCGTTGGCGATCCAGCAGCGCCGGGTGACGGCGTCGTAGACCGCGTAGACGCAGGTGGCCAGGTAGACCTCGCGGGCCTCCTCGTCGGCGGCGGAGGTGAGCCGGCCGTACGGGGTGGGCGGGCCGGCCGCCACGGTGTCGCCGCCGAGGCCGCGGGCGATCTCGTCGAGGGCGGTGAGCACCTCGCCGGGCTCCAGGTCGAGCATGGCGAGGGTGCGGACGGCGGTGCGCAGCTGGCCCATGGCGACGGCGGCGCGCAGGCCGCGCCCCATCACGTCGCCGATGACCAGGGCGGTGCGGTTGCCGGGCAGCGGGATGACGTCGAACCAGTCGCCGCCGACCTCGGTGTTGTTGTTGCTGGGCAGGTAGCGGCAGGCGATCTCCAGGCCGCTGGCGGCCGGGTTGCCCGGGGGCAGCAGGCTGCGCTGGAGGATCAGGGCGCGCTCGTGCTCGCGGCGGTAGAGCCGGGCGTTGTCGATGCAGACGGCGGCGCGGGCGACGAGTTCCTCGGCGATGGCGACGTCGCGGGCGTCGAAGGGCTCGCTGCCGATCGCACGGGAGAGCTGGACGAGGCCGAGCACCTGGTCGCGGGCGACCAGCGGGACGATCAGGGTGGAGCGCAGCAGCGGGTCGGGCCCGGGCTCGGGGACGACGCTGCGGCCGGTGCGCAGCGCCCGGGCGTGCGGGGAGCGTCGCGGGTAACAGAGGGTGCCGCCGGCCTCGGCGATGGGCAGGCCGGTGACCGAGCCGAGCACCGAGGAGGCGCCGCCGATGACGCTGGAGACGGCGACCCGGCGCAGTTCGCCGCTGCCGTCGGTGAGCACGGTGTCGCCGAGCCGGCCGGCGCTGGGCACGGTCTCGCCGGAGAGCAGCGCGGTGTACAGGTCGACGGTGGCGAGGTCGCAGAACGGCGGGACGACGACGTCGAGCAGTTCCTTGGCGGTGGTCTCCAGGTCGAGGGTGGAGCCGATGTGCGCGCTGGCCTCGTTGAGCAGGGCGAGGTTGCGGCGGACGCCGTCGGCCTCGCGCTCGGCGACGTGCCGGCTGGTGACGTCGGAGACCTGCCCGGCGAGGCCGATCGGCTGTCCGGCCGCGCCGTTGAGGCGGTACAGCGAGACGGCCCAGAGCCGGTTGCCCTCGCGGGTGGGGACGGCGCCGTGGAAGCGCAGGTCGAAGACGGGCTCGCCGGTGGCGAGGACCTTGCGCAGGGCGGCGGTGAGGCGGTCGGCCTCGGACGGCGGGAAGAGGTCGTGCGGGGTGAGGCCTTCGAGGTCGGTGGGGGCCAGGCCCATGCCGGAGGCGAAGGCGTCGTTGACCCGCTGGAGGCGCAGCCGGTCGTCGAAGAGGATGAAGCCGGTGGGTGTCTGCCCGAAGACGGCCTCGGAGGCGGCGAGGTCGGTCTCGACCCGGCGCAGTCGGCCGAGGTCGACGGCCAGGCAGGTGGCGCCGGCGGTGGGCAGGGCGCTGTCGGGCATCAGGTAGAGCTCGGCGAGGCCCTCGCCGCCGGCGGCGTCCCGGTAGGGGGCGGTGCCGACCCACTCCTCGCCGGCCAGGGCGCGTTCCAGCCGCGCGCGGCCGCGCTGCCAGAGTTCGCGGGGGACGAAGGTGGTGATCGGGTCGGCGCCGACGGCGTCGGGGGCGGGGACGCCGAAGAACTCGGCGGCGCGCTCGCTCCACTGGCTGATCCGGCCGTCGGGGCCGATGGTGAAGGTGGCGACCCGGATGTAGTCGTAGATCGACCCGGGGCCGCCCGCGCCCCACGGGTGGTCCGCGGCCCCGGGGTGGTGACCGAGGCCCACGGGGCCGGCGCCGGGCGGGTCCGCCGGTACGGGCAGGTGCGGTGAACCGGCCTGCCCGGGCACGACAGCATGACCGCTGCTGCTCGGCGCGTTCCGCGCCGGGGTGCTGTTCAACGGACCGACCCCTCCAACCCGCGACCGTCCGGATGTCGAGAAGACCGAGTATTCATCATCGAGGGGTACGTTCACACGCCCTCAACATCACAACATCAGATCGGGCGAAGGTTTTTGTCCTACCGCCCGCGCAACCACAATGCCACGTCCGCGCCCCCTTCCGGGCTGCGCGCTCCCCCCGGCCACCTGCTGGCATATGCGGTTCCGTCCTCCTCGCCCCCGCTCGGGCTCACGCCCCCGACCCGCTGCGCTCCCTATGACTCGTCGGGCTCATTACCCGGCAGCGTCTGCTCGAACCAGACCACCTTGCCGATGCCCTCGGCCCGGGCACCCCAACGCAGTGCCAGGCGACGGACCAGTTCCAGGCCCCGGCCGCCCTCGTCGGCCTCGGCCGCGTGCCGCTCCCGGGGCGGGTCGGGCAGCGGGTCGGAGATCTCGACCAGCAGCGTCTCGCCGAGCGTCAGCCGCACGCCGATGGGGGCGCTGGCGTACCGGACGGCGTTCGTGACCAGCTCGCTGACCAGCAGCTCCGTGGTGTCGGTGAGCTCCTCGACACCCCACTCGGCAAGCGCGGAGCGGACCAGCCGACGGGCCCGGGAGACGGCGGTGGGCTCGGCGGGCAGGGTCCAGCCGACCGTCGGGGTGCCGGCCTGGCCGTGGCCGAGCCGGGCCAGCAGCAGCGCGACGTCGTCCGGCTCGCGGCCCTGCTCCATGGTGCCGAGCACGGCCTCGCAGGCGGCCTGGATGGAGGCGTGCGGCTCCTGGAGCACGGTGACCAGCCGGCCGAGACCGACGTCGAGGTCCTTGTCCCGGGACTCGACCAGGCCGTCGGTGCAGAGGGCAAGCAGGCTGCCCTCGGGGATCTTCAGTTCGACGGATTCGAACGGGACGCCGCCGACGCCGAGCGGGGCGCCGGAGGGGAGGTCGAGGATCCGGCCCGCGCCGCCGCGCAGCGGGCCGCCGGTCCGGGTCGGCTCCCCGCCCTCCTCGCCCGGCACCACCAGGACGGGCGGGATGTGCCCGGCCTTGGCGACGGTCAGTCTGGCCGTCCCCGGGTCGAACACCGCGTAGACGCAGGTGGCGAGCAGCGCCTCGTCCGGGCCCTGGGCCAGGTCGTCGGCCAGTTCGTGGACGTGCCGCAGCAGGACGTCCGGCGGCAGGTCGAGGGCGGCCAGCACCCGGACGGCGGTGCGCAGCCGGCCCATGGTGGCGGCGGCCCGCAGTCCGTGGCCCATCACGTCGCCGACCACCAGCGCGGTGCGGTCGCCGGGCAGCGGGATGACGTCGAACCAGTCGCCGCCGACCTCGGCGCCGCTGCTGCCGGGCACGTACCGGTAGGCGACCTCGACGCCGGTGGGCTGCGGGACCTGCTGCGGGAGCAGGGTGCGCTGGAGGGTGAGCGCGGCGGTGCGCTCGCGGGCGTACAGCCGGGCGTTGTCCAGCGAGCTGCCGGCCCGGTCGGCCAGCTCGACGGTGAAGGCCAGGTCGTCCCGGTCGAAGCCCTCCCGGTAGCCGCCCCGGCTTACCAGCAGCAGGCCGATCACGATGCCGCGGGCGCGCAGCGGGACGACCAGCATGGAGTGCACGCCCAGGTCGTGGGCGGCCTGCGTCTTCGGGTCGCCGGGGTACGTCACGTCGTCGAGCTGGTCCGCGCCGGAGAGCAGTTCGGGGACGCCGGTGCGCAGCACCCGGCCGCAGGCGGAGTCCTCGGCGAAGGTGATCCGGGCGCCGCGGCGGAGCATCACCTCGACCTCGGGGCCGTCCTGGACGGAGGCGGTGCCGAGCTGGAGCAGCGAGGTACGGCGGTCGTGGCCGTGCCGGGGCAGGTCGTCGCCGTGCGCGACGGCCTGCAGCAGGATCACCGCGGAGTGGTCGGTGAGCCGGGGGACGACGGAGCTGGCGAGCTCCTGGGCGATCCTGGCGGCGTCGAGCAGGTCGCCGACCCGGGAGCCGAACTCGTTGAGCAGCGAGAGCCGGCGCCGGGCGTGCTCGACCTTGGCGACGGCGCGGTAGCGCTCGGTCACGTCCATCACGGTGCCGGAGATGCCGAGCACCCGGCCGGAGCGGTCGGTCATCCGGCTGTAGGAGATCGAGCGGTAGCCGGAGCGGGCGGTGACCGGGGAGGCCAGGGTGACGTCGATGACCGGCTCGCCGGTGGCCAGCACCTGGCGCTGGATCGCGGTGACCTCGTCGGCGGCCCGCTCGGGCAGGGTCTCGCCGGTGGTCCGGCCGACGTGGTCCTCCAAGGCGACGCCGTTCATCTCGGCCAGGGTCTGGTTGACGGCGGTGTAGCGCAGCTCGGTGTCCATGATCGCGATGCCCAGCGGGGACTGCTCGAACAGCGCGTCACGGACGGCGAGGTCGCGCTCGACGGCCCGGACGGCGGCCGCCTCGGCCATGTTGACCTGGAGGAACGGGGTGCCGTCGCCGTCCACCAGGAGGGAGATCCGGGCGTCCACCGCGATCGGCACGCCGTCCCGGTCGCGCAGTTCGGCGTTGCCGGCCCAGCGGCCGTGGCGCAGGGTGTCCTGGATCGCGGCCCGGATCCGGCCGACCTGCTCCTCGTCGGGGATCAGCTCGTCGATCCGGCGGCCGACCAGCAGCTCGTTCGGCCAGCCGAGCAGTTCCTCGGCGGCCGGGCTCCAGAGCACCACCCGGCCCGCGGTGTCCAGGATCGCGATGGCGACCTTCAGCATGTCGAGCAGGCTGCCCTCGCCCGGCACGCCGGGGCCGTACGGGGCGTCGGACGGCCCGCCGGGGAACGGTCGGGCGGGCCGGCTGCGCAGGCCGGGCTGGGGGCCCGGGTCGGAGACGGGGACAGCCAGGGCCGGCGCCGGCTGGTCGGGTCGCGGGACGTCGGGGGCATCGGCGGCGTCCCGCCGACGGCGGCCGGCCGGCGACTGCGGGGCGGCGGGCTGGGCACTCCGGCGCAGCCGGGCACGGGCGGCTGCGCTCCCCGCGGCGCCTGTCCGCCGTGCTCCTCCGCCGCCGTTCCCGGTACTCGACACCGACGGGGCCTCCGGCTCTGGTCGGGATCGGCGTCGCCGGCTGGGGCGGCTCACCGATGGTGACGAATAGTGCCGAAAAGTGACATACCCAGCAGAACCCAGGCTATCCCGGCCGCCGGGTCGTCTTGTCTGATTGACCTACCCCGTACCCCGCGCGTCGCACACCGGCTCAGGCCGCCCTATGCATGGAGCAACCGGGCGACGTGCGGCAGGACGTCGCGGTCGTGCTCGATCCAGTCGACGCTGTCCAGCTCGGCCGGGCCGAGCCAGCGCAGCTCGTCGTGGTCCTCCAGGGGACGGGGGTCGCCGGCCAGCAGCTCGGCCGCCCAGAAGCGCAGCTCCAGACCCGGCCGGACGCTCCACGCGCCCGGCAGCCGCTCCAGCGCCCGCGCCCGGACGCCCAGTTCCTCCAGCAGCTCCCGCTCCAGCGCCTGCGCCTCGGTCTCGCCGGGTTCGGCCTTCCCGCCCGGGAACTCCCAGCGCCCCGCCACCGCCGCGGGCGCGCTGCGCCGGGCGGCGAGCACCCGGCCCCGGTGGATGAGGGCGCCGCCGACGACGATCCGGGGCTCGACGGGGTTCTCGCTGGCCTTGTCCATGGGCCCGACCTTAGGGCGTGTCCGCCCCCGCGCCGTCCGCAGCCTCGGCCTCGGGCTCGGCCTCGACCCAGTACAGCTGCTTGTGGCCGCGGGCCTCGAACTCGGCCGCCAGCCGCTCCGCCGCGAGGCGGTCGAGCCCGCCCGCGACCAGGAAGCGGTTGCCGTTGTCGTCCTGCCGCATCACCCGAAAGGCGCTCATGGCGGGGAGCGTATCCCCGGCCTGCGTGGGGGTCGGGCCGGGGATCCGCCCCCACGACGCTACGGACAGCTCGCTACCGGCAGGTACGGGCGCGGTTAACGGCGGGTAACCCGGCCGCGCCCGGCGGCTCAGAACCGTCGGCGGCTCAGACCCCTCGGCGGCTCAGACCCCTCGGCGGCTCAGACCTGGAGGTCGGGCACCTGCTCGCCGGTGGACAGGCCGAGCCCGCGCCGGATCTCGATGCTGAGCGGCACCGACTTGGTCACCAGCGCCCGGGCCCGTCGGACGTCGCCCTCCAGGTCGTCGCCGGAGGCCGCCGCGTCCCAGGCGGTCGCGGCCGCCTCCTGGGCCGCGGCCAGCTTGCGGACCGCCGGCTTGACCTCGGCAGGCCACGCCGCCGACGCCTTGTTCAGCGCCGTGGCCTCCGCGTGGGAGGCGGTGGACATCCGCCGGGCCCACGTCCGGTACTCGGACGACGCGTCCGCGAAGCCCTTGCTCGGCTGCTCCGCGTAGGCGTCGTTGAAGCCCCGGACGGCCTCCAGGTAGGCCAGCTGGGCGGGGTTCAGGCTGCCCCGGTCGGTGCGGACCGTCCCCAGGTGCTCGCCGTCGCGGTCCTCGAACGCGCAGGTGACGTAGCGGTCGCCGGACCTCCAGTTGCCCCGCGTCGGGTAGAGGTAGACGTCGTCCATGCCGTCCGGGATCGCCCACTGGTCGAGGGCGTAGTCGTCGAGCACCGTGCGGCACAGGTCGGCGGCCTGCAGGCGGACCGTCGCCTCGCCCGGGTAGGACGGGCCGTCGCTCGCCGGGATCCGGGCGGTGCCGGCCACCTCGCCGTGGTGCGCGGCCGAGCACGGCACCCGGCGGACCCAGTAGAGCGTCTCGTCGCCGCCCTCGGGGTCGGCCCGGCTGCCGTTCTCGGGGGTGTTGTAGCAATCCCCGGACTTCAGCGCGGCCCACGGGACGGATCCGGCCGGGGCCTTCGTGGACTGGTCGAACCTGCCGCCCCCGGGGAACTCGAAGGTCGAACCGGCCACGGCGAGCGACAGCAGCACCGTGCCGACCACGCCGAGCACCAGGCCGGTCACCGCCATGCCGAAGCCGCGCTCCTTGCGGCGGTTGATCTGGACCAGCGCGATGATGCCGAACACCAGGGCCACCGGCGCCACCACGACCAGGCCGGTCACCAGGGCGGCGACCGCGAAACCGTTGGTGACGGGGGCGGGCCGGGGGTAGGGGAAGCCGGGCTGGAGGCCGGACTGTGCGGCGGGCGGCACCGATGCCCAGCCGCCGGCGGGCAGCAGCGGGGGCGGGGGCTGCGGCGGGGCCTGCGACGGCAGGGGCGCGGCCCACGGGTTGGCAGGCACGGGCGGGGCGGTCGGCACGGGCGGGGCGGCGGGCGCGGGAGGCTCGGGCTGCGCCTGCTGCTCCGCCTGCTCCGACTGCCCCGTCCGCTCGGCCTGCTTCGCCGTCGCGGCCTCGTGGGCCGGTATGCGGGGATCGGCCGCGGGCGGCTCGGACGCAGGCTTGGACACGTGGACTCCCCCGGCCCGCCGGTACGGGCATCGACTCGGCAGCTCGACTCGTCGGCTCGCCCCCTCCAGCAGCGGGCCGGACGGGCCCGAACGGCCCCGGTACGAGCGGACGCGCGACTTTACCCGATCTTTCCGAACGCCCGCGCGACCGTTTCCCCCACCCCGTCGCCTCGCCGCCATCTGCGGGGCCGCCCTGGCCCGGCCCCGATCTCGACCCTGCCCCCGGTCCTGCCCCGACCCTGCCCCCGGTCAGCCGCGCGCCAGGATCTCGCCGTGCAGCATGGAGAACCAGCCGTCCCCGGCGGCACTCCACTCCTGCCAGCCGGCCGCGATCCGCGCCAGTTCGGTCCGGTCCGCGAAGCCCCGCTCCACCGCCGTCCGACCGATGGCGGAGCCGGTCACCCGGTCCGCCCACATCCCGCCCCACCAGGCGCGCTGCTCGGGCGTCGTGTACGTCCAGGTGGTGGCGGTCGCGGCGATGTCGGTGAAGCCCGCCGCCCGCGCCCAGGACAGCAGCCGCCGCCCGGCGTCCGGCTCGCCGCCGTTGGCGCGGGCGATCCGCTCGTACAGTTCCAGCCAGCGGTCCAGCGCGGGCGCCTCGGGGAACCAGGTCATCGACGCGTAGTCGACGTCCCGGGCCGCGACCACACCGCCCGGCGCCGCGACCCGGCGCATCTCGCGCAGCGCGGCCACCGGGTCGGCCACGTGCTGCAACACCTGGTGGGCGTGCACCACATCGAACTCACCTTCCTGGTGTGGCAGTTCGTGGACATCGGCGATCTCGAACACGACATTGGACAGGCCCCGGCCGGCCACGTACGCGGCGGCCTGCTCCAGCACCTCGCCGGAGGTGTCCACGGCCACCACGCGACCGCCCGGGCCGACCAGCTCGGCCAGGTCGGCGGTGATCGTGCCGGGCCCGCAGCCGATGTCCAGCAGCGCCTGCCCAGGGCGCAGTTCGGGCAGCAGGTAGGCGGCCGAGTCGGCGGCCGTCCGGGAGCGGTGCGAGCGCAGCACGGCCTCCTGGTAGCCGTGGGTGTAGACGGTGGCGGGCTGCTGTCCGGTCATGGTGTCCCCCTGGGGCGTGGTCGGTTTCCGCGACGCCTTCGACGCTAGCGGACGTTCCGGATGTCGAGAAGATTCGTCTCACCTGTCGATCACCCGGCGACTGCACCACCCCCGGCGGCCGTACCGTGGGGGCGCACCCGAGAGAACGGTCCCCCCGCCCATGCCCGGCCAGCGCCCCTTCGTCATGCTGAGCGCCGCAATGTCCCTCGACGGCCACCTCGACGACGCCTCCCCCGACCGCCTGCTGCTCTCCAACCGGGCCGACTTCGACCGGGTCGACGCCGAGCGCGCGGCCGCCGACGCCGTCCTGGTCGGCGGCAACACGCTGCGCGCCGACAATCCGCGCCTACTGGTCAACGACCCCGCACGCCGGGCCGCCCGGCTCGCGGACGGCCGCGCCGAGTACCCGCTGAAGGTGACGCTCAGCGCGAGCGGCGCGCTCGACGCCGGCCTGCGCTTCTGGCACACCGGCGGCGCCCGGCTCGCCTACACCACGGACGCCGGCGCGACCGTGCTGCGGCCCCGCCTGGACGGGCTGGCCGAGGTGGTCGCGCTCGGCGGCGCGGTGGACCTCGGCGCGGTGCTGGACGACCTGGGCGCGCGCGGGGTGCGCCGACTGATGGTCGAGGGCGGCGGCGGCGTGCACACCCAGTTCCTGGCCCAGGGCCTGGCGGACGAGCTCCAGCTGGCGGTCGCCCCGCTGCTGGTCGGCCAGGCCGAGGCGCCGAGGTTCGTCCGCCCGGCCGCGTTCCCGGGTGGCCCGGCCCGGCGGATGCGCCTGCTGGAGGCACGTACGGTGGACGACGTCGTCCTGCTCAGGTACGCCCCGAAGGAGCCCGCCCCGTGACCGGAGCCCGTCCCGCGACCACCGACCTCGACCACCTGCGCCGGGCCGTCGAACTCTCCCGCCGCTGCCCGCCGTCCGCGACGGCCTTCTCGGTCGGCGCGGTGATCGTCGGCGCCGACGGCGAGGTCCTGGCGGAGGGCTACAGCCGGGAGGGCGACGCGCACGACCACGCCGAGGAGGCGGCCCTCGGCAAGCTCCCGGCCGGCGACCCGCGGCTGCGCGGGGCGACCGTCTACAGCTCGCTCGAACCGTGCGGACAGCGCGCCTCGCGGCCGGCGCCGTGCGCCCGGCTGCTGATCGCGGCGGGCGTGCCGCGGGTGGTGGTGGCCTGGCGCGAGCCGGACCTGTTCGTCGCCGACTGCCAGGGCACGGCCCTGCTGGCGGCGGCCGGGGTCGAGGTGGTGGAGCTGCCGGAGCTCGCCGAGGCGGCCCGCGCGGTCAACGCCCACCTGCTCGGCTGATCTTTTGTATCATCGGGGAACAAAGAGCTCGTCCTTCCTTGCCCGAGGAGCAGCCCCATGCCCACCGCACCCCTCCAGCTGACCGCTCGCGCCCTCCTCCTGGACATGGACGGCACCCTGGTCAACTCCGACGCCGTGGTCGAGCGCTGCTGGCACCGCTGGGCCGAGCAGCACGGCCTCGACCCCGTCGCCGCACTGGCCGTCGCCCACGGCCGCCAGGGCCACGCGACGATGGCCGAACTGCTGCCCGACCGCCCGGTGGAACTCAACCTCGCCGACAACCGGCGGATGCTCGCCGCCGAGCGCGCCGACACCGACGGCGTCGTCCCGATCCCCGGCGCCGCCGCCTTCCTCGCCGCCCTGAACGGCCTGCCGCACGCCCTGGTCACCTCCGCCGACGAACCGCTCGCCCGCATCCGGATGGGCGCCGCCGACCTGCCGATGCCGCCCGTCCTGGTCACCGCCGAGTCCGTCGGCGCCAGCAAGCCCGACCCGGAGGGCTTCCTCAAGGGCGCCGCCGCCCTCGGCTTCGCCCCCGCCGACTGCCTCGCCTTCGAGGACTCCGACGCCGGCATCACGGCCGCCCGCGCCGCCGGCATCCGCGTCATCGGCATCGGCCCCCGCGCCACCGCCCACCGACCCGACGCCCACGCCGCCACCCTCGACAACATCACCGTGACCACCACACCGGACGGCACCCTGACCATCAGCATCCACCCCTGACCGAACCCGCCGCCACGGCGGCCTACCGTCACGCCGCAAGGCCGCCCGACCGCATTGTGTGCACATGGAACACTCGGCACTCTTGAGCGCATGACGCAGCCCTTGCCCGTAAAGTCCATCCGCGACGTACGCGCGCACCTGGCCGAGGTCGTGGAGCGCGCCGACCGGGACGACGTACCCACGGTGATCACGCGCCGAGGCAAAGAAGTCGCCGCCGTGGTGTCCATCGAGGTACTTCGGAAGTACCAGGAGTGGGAAGAGCGCGAAATCAACCGGACCATCGACGAGCGCATGGCGAATCCGGCGGCCGGCATCCCGATCGAGGACGTCATGAGGGAGACGCTGGCGCGCAATGAGTGAGTTCCGGACGGTAGGCCGACCCGAGGCTCAGGGCCGAACTCCGGAAGATCCCTCACGACATGGCGCTGCGCATCCTGGCCAAGCTGGCTGAACCGGAGACCGATCCCCTCGGCTTCAACACCACTGCGCTCGTCTCCCAGCCCGAGCGTCGCCGCCTGCGCGTCGGCGACTACCACGTCGTCTACACGATCGACAACGGGGAATTGGTGATCTGGGTCATCCACGTGGGACATCGGTCCACCGTTTACGAGGCCTGATGACCGCGGACCCGGCGTCAGAACATCCAGCACCCATCCAGCACGATGACGCGGAAGGGGCCGGACTCGACAGAGCCCGGCCCCTTCCGACCTGCACATTCGACCAATCAGTCAACTCGTAGCAACCAGACGGCTACACGTTGAAGCGGAATGTCGAGCACAGAGCTCCGACCTGAGGAAACGTGACTTCGGAGGGGGCCATCCCAGCACCATCCCAGCACGGGAGAGGCGTCCCAGCACGCCCTGCCACCCTGACCCCCTCCGCGAACAGTTGACGTAGCGAGCAACTCGGAAACCTCGGCCGCGCGAAAATTCGGCCCCCGTCAGTCGTTGGAGGTGGCCGCAGACTACCGTTCGTCGCCAGGCTCATCCACGGCTAGGAGGACTGCGAGCCACAGACCGGCAGACTGGGGAAGACGAGGCGGCGCGGGCTCTCATCAACGATGTGGAGAGCAACCGACACACGTAACGGCCCTCCTCGCCAGTAGGCTTGGGCGGATCCGCCCGGCGAGCTTCCGGAGACAGCATGCTGACCCGCATCGAAGTCCACGGGTTCAAGAACCTCCTGGACCTGTCCATCGACTTCGGACCCTTCACCTGCATCGCAGGGGAGAACGGCACCGGCAAGTCGAATGTTTTCGACGCCATCCAGTTCCTCTCCCTGCTGGCCGACCAGTCGATGATGGAAGCGGCCCAAGAGGTCCGGGGCGTACACGGTGAGCGCCAGGGTGACCCTCGTGACCTCTTCTGGAAGGGCTTCGAGCCTGGCCATCACCGGATGCGATTCGCCGCCGAGATGATCGTCCCGCTCAACGCGGAGGACGACTTCGGCCGGGCCGCGAAGGCCACGACCACGTTTCTGCGGTACGAGTTGGAGGTCGGCTACCAGGAGCCGTCCGGCCTAGACCGTTTCGGCCGCCTCACCCTCCTCCATGAGACGCTGAGTCACATCACCAAAGGCAAGGCCCCCCGGCACCTTCTCTTCCCCCACAGCGTGAAGGACTTCCGCAACAGCGTCATTCAGGGCCATCGCAGCGGCGCCCCCTTCATCTCAACGACGACCGAATCCGGCGAGTCGGTGGTCAAAATCCACCAGGACGGTGGCAGTCGGGGCCAGCCCAAGCCAGCCGCAGCGTCCCGTGCACCCGCAACAGTCGTCTCCACCATCACCAGCAGTGACGACCCCACCATCCTCGCGGCTCGCCGTGAGATGCAGTCCTGGCGACGGCTAGCTCTTGAGCCGTCGGCTCTGCGCAGGTCCGACCGCTATGTCGACCCACAGGTAATGGGCGCCGACGGCTCCCACCTCCCCGCGACACTCTTCCGTGTGGCCCACGGCACTCCCGGCGCGGATCCCAGCCAGATCTACGCCAGGCTGGCGGGACGTCTATCGGACCTGACCGGTATCCATATCCGCGATCTGGATGTCGATCAGGACGAGGTCCGGCAGCTCCTCACAGTCAACGTACGCGAGGTGGCCGGCATGACGCTGCCCGCCCGTAGCCTCTCCGAGGGCACCCTGCGCTTCCTGGCCTTGTGCGTCCTGCTCGAAGACACGTCCGTAAGTGGTCTGATCTGCATGGAGGAGCCCGAGAATGGCATCCATCCCGCGAATCTCAACGCCATGGTCGCCCTTGTCCAGGACCTTGCCGTCGACCCGTCAGAGGAACCTGGAACAGACAATCCGTTCCGGCAGGTACTGATCAACACACACTCACCCGGGGTCGTACAACTCGTCGAACCTGAAGACCTCTTGTTCGCCGACACCGCTATCCACATGGCCGAGAACGGCTCTCTGAACCGGGCTCTCCGCCTGCGTCCACTGGCCGAGACGTGGCGGGCCACGAGGGCGGGAGGCGACTTCGTGACAAAGGCAGACATCCTGCCGTACCTCACCACACCCATCGGAGCGCAGCTCACGCTGGACTGGGGGGTCGCGTGACCGCCCGCGTTCTGTTCATTGGTGAGGGCAGCAGCGACAACGGCCTCGTACCGCACGTCGAATCCATTGCCGTGCGCAGGGGGCTCGATGTCTCGATCACCGTCCCTGACTTCGGCCTACTGCGGCCACCGCCCGGCCATTCCGTCCGGGACAAACTGCGGGCAGCCCGTAAGTTGCACGGAACCTACGACTTGGTTGTGGTGCAACGGGATGCCGACCGGGGTCCCGCCCAGGACCGCAGGAACGAGATCGAAGAGGCAGTGTGCGCCGAGTGGCCCGGTCTCCGGCACGTCGCTGTAGTACCTGTCCGCATGCTGGAAGCCTGGCTGCTTCTCGATGAGGCATGTCTGCGCCAGGTCGCCGAGAACCCGAGCGGCCGCGTCAGCCTTGATCTCCCCAAGGGCATCGCGGCAGAAAAGGTCGCCGACCCTAAACAGCTCCTCAAGGACTCGCTCGCGCAGGCAAGCGAGTACAAAGGACGCCGCCTCTCCCAGTTCCAGAAGCGCTTCTCACAGCACCGGCTGCGCATGCTCGAACTTTTGGACCCGGAGGGCCCGGTGACCTGCCTTCCGTCATGGCAGGATTTCGTCAAGGATCTAGACGAAGCGTTCGAGATACTCAACGACTGACCTAGCCCAAACCGCACAACTACCTTCAGGTGCAGCAAACTTCACGCGCAGCCGCCCCACGGCCAGTCGCCTCGTCGATGTCGGCCCAACAATATGCTGCGTCCGCATGATCGGGGCCGCCCTTCCCCACGCACACTTGGCGAGAGCGTCCTGGCTACGGCCGTGCGTGATCGCCGGCCGACGGCGCGGAGGCGACCGAAAGTAGGCGCCGCGGCAGCAGCCGTCTCTTGAGCATGAGGTAAGCGTCCTCTGTGATCAGAGGGCGTCTGTCGAGCTGCGGTCGCTTATCTCACAAGCCTTACCGAGCCCAGCACGGTAAAGGTGAGCAGGGACGAAAATTGGTGACACGGGCTCAGATTTCCCAGCACCATCCCAGCACGGGAAACAAGCAGGGCCCGACTCCGTAGAGCCGGGCCCCTTGTGACCTGCATGTTTGCCAAGTCAGCGACGTGGTGTTATTTCATCCGCTTAGACGTTGAAGCGGAACTCCACCACGTCGCCGTCCTGCATGATGTATTCCTTGCCCTCGATGCGGGCCTTGCCCTTGGAGCGGGCCTCGGCGATGGAGCCGGTCTCGACCAGGTCGGCGAAGGAGATCACCTCGGCCTTGATGAAGCCCTTCTGGAAGTCGGTGTGGATGACTCCGGCGGCCTCGGGGGCGGTGGCGCCCTTCTTGATGGTCCAGGCGCGGGTTTCCTTGGGGCCTGCGGTGAGGTAGGTCTGCAGGCCGAGGGTGTCGAAGCCGACCCGGGCGAGGGTGGCGAGGCCAGGCTCTTCCTGGCCCATCGACTGGAGCAGCTCCAGGGCCTCGTCGTCGTCGAGCTCGATCAGCTCGGACTCGATCTTGGCGTTGAGGAAGATCGCCTCGGCCGGGGCGACCAGCTCGCGCTGGACGTTCTTGAAGTCCTCGTCGGCCAGCTCGGCCTCGTCCACGTTGAAGACGTAGAGGAAGGGCTTGGCGGTCAGCAGGTGGAGGTCGCGGATCGGGGTGGTGTCGAAGCCGGCCTCGAAGAGGGTCTTGCCGGTCTCCAGGACCGCCTGCGCGGCCTCGGCGGCGGCCAGCACGGGGGCGGTCTCCTTCTTCAGGCGCGCCTCCTTCTGGAGCCGCGGCAGGACCTTCTCGACGGTCTGGAGGTCGGCCAGGATCAGCTCGGTGTGGATGGTCTCGATGTCGTCCTTGGGCGACACCTTGCCGTCCACGTGCACCACGTCCGGGTCGGTGAAGGCGCGCACGACCTGGCAGATCGCGTCCGACTCGCGGATGTTGGCGAGGAACTTGTTGCCCAGTCCCTCGCCCTCGCTGGCGCCGCGCACGATGCCGGCGATGTCGACGAAGTCGACGGTGGCCGGGAGGATCCGCTGGGAGCCGAAGATCTCGGCGAGCTTGGCCAGCCGCGCGTCCGGGACGCCGACGACGCCGACGTTCGGCTCGATGGTGGCGAACGGGTAGTTGGCCGCCAGCACGTCGTTCTTGGTCAGGGCGTTGAACAGGGTCGACTTGCCGACGTTCGGCAGGCCGACGATTCCGATCGTGAGCGACATGAAGCGCAGTCCCGTGGGCTTGGAGGAGTTGGGTCGGCACCGTGCGGGCCGACCCCCAAGTCTACGGGCAGCGCCTCACGCCCCGGTCGCCGCCGGGAGGGGCTTCAGGAACTCCGGCGGGGTGCCCGGGGGGCTGGGCCGGACAGGTCAGGCCGCTGAACGACGATCACATCAGCACTCCGCCAGGAGACACGGGACAAGACCTGAACGGTCCATTACACAGTGTGGCGATGATCGGACCGTACGTTGGGCGGGTGGAGCAGAGCATCCGTACCCAGCCGCCAGGGCCCAGACGCCGACCGCCGAACGGCGCGGCCGGGGCCGCCGTCCCCGGGCCCGGCCGGGCTCCCGAGACCGCCGGAGCCCCCGCAGCCCCCGCCGCCGCCCCCGCCGCCCGGCTACGCCCGGTAGCCGGGCCGCCCGCCGCCGCCCGCCCGGCCACCCCCAGGCTGCGGTTGCGGCTGCCGCTGCCCGGACGCTCCGAGACCCCGCTGTACGGGCGGCGCCGGACCGGACGGCCGACCCGGCTGACCGCCATCGGTACGGGCGTGGCCGCCGTGCTGGCGACGCTCGCCGTCGCGGGCCTGGACCGGCTGCTGTTCGACGGCCTCGGCTGGCTGTTCGGCCTCGGCTACCTGGTCGTCTGCTTCCAGCTGGCCGTCCGGGTGCGCTACGTCGACCTGCTGGCCGCACCGATCAGCGGGCCGATCGCCTTCGCGCTGGCGCTGCTGCTGCTCGGGCCGGTCACCTCCTCGGGCGTCACCGCCCAGGTGGTGGCGCTGGCGACCGGGCTGGCGCTGCGGGCCGGCTGGCTGTTCTCCGGCACCGGGCTGGCCGCGCTGATCGTGCTCGCCCGGTTCGTGGCCCAGCGCCGGATTCAGCGCTCCCGCTGAGCGGCGCCTCGGGCGGGCGGCCTCAGCCCGCCGCCCGGGCCGCCGCCATGGCGGCGCCGACGATGCCCGCGTCGTTGCGCAGCTCGGCCGGCACCACCCGCGCCTCCCGCTCCCGCAGCAGCGGCAGGAACTTCTCGTGCTTGCGGCTCACCCCGCCGCCGATCACGACCAGTTGCGGCGAGAACAGCATCTCGACCAGGTCCAGGTACTCGTCGACCCGCCCGGCCCACTGCTCCCAGGTCAGCCCGTGCCGTTCCTTGGCGGCCGAGGAGGCCCGGCGCTCGGCGTCCTTGCCGCGCAGTTCCAGGTGGCCCAGTTCGGTGTTGGGCACCAGCACGCCGTCGACGAAGAGCGCGCTGCCGATGCCGGTGCCGAAGGTGAGCACCAGCGCCACGCCCGACTGGTCGCGCCCGGCGCCGTGCACGGTCTCGGCGAGCCCGGCCGCGTCGGCGTCGTTGAGCACGGTCGCGGGCAGGTCGAGCGCCTCGCGGAACAGGCCCGCGGCGTCCAGGCCGATCCAGCCCTTGTCCACGTTGGCGGCGGTTCTGGTCCGGCCGCCGACCACCACGCCGGGGAAGGTGAGCCCGACCGGGCCCTGGTGGTCGAACTGGCGGACCACCTCGCAGACGGCGGCGACCACGGCCTCGGGGGCGGACGGCTGCGGGGTGAGCACCTTGTACCGCTCCTGGGCCAGCACGCCCCGGGCGAGGTCGACCGGGGCGCCCTTGATGCCCGAACCGCCGATGTCCACGCCGAATACCGCCGTCATCACGTCCACCCTCCGCCGGGGCCGCGGACCGCTTGTCCACAGCCTGTGCACAAAACTACGAGAGGGCACGGGTGGACGCACAGCAGAAAACCCGGCAACCCCGAGGGGGGTGCCGGGCTCTGCGCGAAGGGCCTGGGAGCGGTCCGGGGAGCGGCCCCCGGACCGGCCCTACAGCTTGCCCGCCGCCTCGGCGCGCAGGTCGCGGCGCAGTTCCTTGGGCAGCGAGAAGATCAGGTGCTCCTCGGCGGTCTTGACCGTCTCGACCGTGTCGTAGCCGCGCGCGGCCAGCCACTCCAGCACGCCCTCGACCAGGATCTCCGGGACGGAGGCGCCGCTGGTCAGACCGACCGTGCCGACGCCCTCCAGCCAGGCCTCCTGGACCTCCTCGGCGAAGTCCACCAGGTGGGCGGCCTTGGCGCCGTACTCCAGGCCGACCTCGACCAGGCGGACGGAGTTGGACGAGTTCTTGGAGCCGACCACGATCAGCAGGTCGGTCTCGGGGGCCATCTGCTTGACCGCGACCTGGCGGTTCTGGGTGGCGTAGCAGATGTCGTCGCTGGGCGGGCTGACCAGCGCCGGGAAGCGCTTCTTCAGCTCGCCGACGGTGGCCATGGTCTCGTCCACCGACAGGGTGGTCTGGGACAGCCAGACGACCCTGGACTCGTCCCGGACCCGCACGTTGGCGACGTCCTCGGCGCCGTCCACCAGGTGGATCCGGTCCGGGGCCTCGCCCATCGTCCCGACGACCTCCTCGTGGCCCTCGTGGCCCACCAGCAGGATGTCGAAGCCCTCGTCGGCGAAGCGCACGGCCTCCTTGTGCACCTTGGTGACCAGCGGGCAGGTGGCGTCGATGGTGGCCAGCCGGCCGGCCTTCGCCTCGTCGTGGACGGCCGGCGCGACGCCGTGCGCGGAGAAGACCACGATCGAGCCCTCGGGCACCTCCTCCGTCTCGTCGACGAAGATCGCGCCCTTCTTCTCCAGGGTCTGCACCACGTACTTGTTGTGGACGATCTGCTTGCGGACGTAGATGGGCGCCCCGTACTGCTCCAGGGCCTTCTCCACGGCGATCACGGCGCGGTCGACACCCGCGCAGTAGCCCCGGGGGGCGGCGAGCAGGACACGGCGCGGCGCGGTGTTGGACATGGCTCCATCGTACGGGCGGCGCCGAGCCGCGCCGACGGGAGGCACTTTCCGGACAGACCCGGTCGTCGGTGCTCAAATGTGGTGTCTATGAGCTCTGCGAACGGGCAAACGGAACCGGGCGGCCTGCGCCGCAGCCTGAGCGTCCGCGACCTGATGGTCTACGGCCTGCTGTTCATCGCTCCGATGGCACCGGTCGGCGTGTTCGGCGTCCTGGACGCCAGGAGCCACGGCGCCGTCGCCACCGTCTACCTGGCCGCGACCGTCGCGATGGGCTTCACCGCCTTCTCGTACGCCCAGATGGTGCGCGCGGTGCCGCAGACCGGCTCGGTGTTCGCCTACGCGCGGGCCGGGCTGGGCGAGGGGCCCGGGTTCATCGCCGGCTGGATGGCGATGCTCGACTACCTGCTGATCCCGGCGGTCGCCTACCTGTTCTCCGGGATCGCGCTGAACTCGCTGGTGCCCGGCGTCTCCCGCTGGGTCTGGACGGCGCTCGCAGTGGTGCTGACCACCGCGCTCAACCTGATCGGCGTGCGGACGGCGGCCGTGGTCGGCTTCGCGGTGCTCGCCCTGGAGATCGCGGTGCTGGCGGTGTTCGTCGCCGCGGCCGTGGTGGCCCTGGTCCAGGGCGGCGCCCGGCGCGGCTGGGACACCCCGTTCACCGCCGTCGGCGCCTTCTCGCTGACCGCGGTGATCTCGGCCGTGTCCGTCGCGGTGCTCTCCTACCTGGGCTTCGACGCGATCGCCACCTTCGTCGAGGAGGCGGTCGGCGCCTCGGCGGCGGTGGCCCGGGCCGTGCTCTGGTGCCTGGCACTGGCCGGGGTGCTGTTCGTCACCCAGACCTACCTGGCGGCACTGCTGGAGCCGCTCGGCCCGCAGCAGCTGGCGGCCGACCCGGCGGCGCAGGGCTCGGCCTTCTACGACACGGTGGAGAGCGGGGTCGGGCACTGGCTGCACGTCCTGGTGGCGGCCAGCAAGGCGATCGGCGCGGCCTTCGCGGCGCTGGCCGGGCAGGCGGCGGCCGGGCGGCTGGTCTACGCGATGGGCCGGGAGGGACGGCTGCCGCGCGTCCTCGGCACGGTCGACCCGGCCACCGCGGTGCCGCGCCGGGCGCTGCTGGCGGCCGCGGTGATCACGATGGCCGCGGCGGTCTGGGCGGCCAACCGGGACGACGGGCTGGACCAGCTGACCTCGGTGGTCAACGTGGGCGCGCTGACCGCCTTCGCGCTGCTGCACGCCTCGGTGATCGGCTGGTACACGGTGCGGCACGGCTCCCGGGACCGGGTGCGGCACCTGCTCGTCCCGGCCCTGGGGATCGCGGTGATCGCCGCAGTGGTCTACGAGGCCTCGACGACCGCGCAGCTCGTCGGGCTGATCTGGCTGGCGGTCGGGCTGGTGGTGCTGGGCGTCCAGGGCTCCCCCGCTCCGGGCGGCCCTGTCGGCCGACGCCGCTAGCCTCATACGCATGGCCAACACCAGCTCCCCCGAAGCCCCGATCCCGGTCGGCAAGGTCTCCGCGCTGATCGGCGGCTGGATCGACCGGCTCGGCGCGGTCTGGGTGGAGGGGCAGATCACCCAGCTCAGCCGCCGGCCGGGGGCGGGCGTGGTGTTCCTGACCCTGCGCGACCCGCAGGCGGACGTGTCGCTCACGGTGACCTGCTTCCGCTCGGTGTTCGACCAGGTCGCGGACGTGGTGCAGGAGGGCGCGCGGGTCGTCGTGCACGCCAAGCCGGAGTGGTACGCGGCGCGCGGGCAGCTGTCGCTGCGGGCCTCGGAGATCCGGCCGGTCGGGCTGGGCGAGCTGCTGGCCCGGCTGGAGCAGCTGAAGCGGCGGCTCGCCGGGGAAGGCCTGTTCGCGGCCGAGCGCAAGCGCCCGCTGCCGTTCCTGCCGCAGTGCGTCGGGCTGGTCACCGGGCGCGGCTCGGCGGCCGAGCGGGACGTGCTGGAGAACGCCCGGCGGCGCTGGCCGGCCGTCCGCTTCGAGGTGCGCAACGTCCCGGTGCAGGGGGTCAGCGCGGTGGAGCGGGTGAGCGCGGCCGTCCGGGAGCTGGACGAGCACCCCGAGGTGGACGTGATCATCGTGGCCCGCGGCGGCGGCAGCGTCGAGGACCTGCTGCCGTTCTCGGACGAGGGGCTGGTGCGGCTGGTCGCGGCCGCCCGTACGCCGGTGGTCAGCGCGATCGGCCACGAGCCGGACCAGCCGCTGCTGGACTTCGTCGCCGACCTGCGCGCCTCCACCCCGACCGATGCCGCCAAACGGGTGGTTCCGGACGTCGGCGAGGAGCTGGCCAAGGTCCGCCTGCTGCGGGACCGTGCCCGGCGGCACGTCCTCGGCCGGGTCGAGCGCGAGCAGCACGGGCTGGACGGCGTGCGCAGCCGCCCCGCGCTGGCCGCCCCGCACCGAATGCTGGACGGGCGCGGCCAGGAGGTCACCGCGCTGCTGGAGCGGGCCCGGCGCACCCTGCGGCACCGGCTGGACCACGCGCAGAGCGACCTCGGGCACACCCTCGCCCGGGTGGTCGCGCTGTCCCCGGCGGCCACCCTGGAGCGCGGCTACGCGGTGCTCCAGCGGACGGACGGCACGGTGGTGACCGACCCGGCGCAGGTCACGGCCGGCGAGGGGCTGCACGCCCGGGTCGCGGGCGGGGCCTTCGACGTCGCGGTGGCGGACGGTCAGGGCTCGTAGGAGCGCCCGGCGCCGCGGTGGACGACGGTCAGGCCTCGTGGGAGCGCTGCCGGGAGAGCGCGATGGAGTGCTCGCCGAAGCCGAGGCTGCGGTAGAGCGCCTCGCCGCCACTGCTGGCGTGCAGGTCGATCCGGCCGACCCGCTGGTCGTCGAACCAGTCCAGCAGCGCCTCGGTGCAGGCCCGGGCGTAGCCGCGCAGCCGGTGGCCGGGGTCGGTGCAGATGTTGAAGACGAAGCCGAACCGGCCGTTCGGGTTTCCCGGCGCGGGCAGCCGGTGCTCCAGCGTGCCGACCGCGCAGGCGGCGAGCCGGCCGGGCCGTCGCGGATCGTCCACCACGAAGGACGGCATGGTCAGTTCCCCGGCCGGGACGGCGAGGCGCTCGCGCAGCATCCGCTCGGCGGTGGTCTGCCAGGGCCCCGGCCCGGTCAGGCCGGCCATGCTGGGCATCGCCTCGAACATCAGGTCGCGCAGCCGGACGAGCTCGGGGGCGTCGGCCGGGGCGGCGGGTCGGACCGTGATCATGCGGCGGAGGGTAGCGCCGCCGGCCGGCCGGACGCATCCGATTTCGCCCCGCCGCCTCACCCGCTGCTTTCGCCTCGCTGCCTTTACCCCGCCGAGGCCGTTCCGGCTTTCGCCCCGCCGCGGCCGTTCCGTCGGCGCTGCGCCGGCTCTGTCGGCTCCAGCCCCTACGCTGGCACGCATGGCAGAGCAGCAGGAGCAGCAGGACGCGGCGGCACCGACCCCGGACGACGCGCTGGGCTACGAGCACGCCCGGGACGCGCTGCTGGAGGTGGTCCGGCAGCTGGAGAACGGCGGGACGTCGCTGGAGGAGTCGCTGGCGCTGTGGGAGCGCGGCGAGCAGCTGGCGAAGGTGTGCCAGCGCTGGCTGGACGGCGCCCGGGCCCGGCTGGACGCGGCGCTGGCCGCCGAGGAGGACGGGGCCGCGGGCGGGGAGTGACGCGGCTCACAGCGGGCCGGGGAATCGTTGAATCTTCACCCATGTTGAGATGGTGTGACCGGCCACGGCCGGTCAATCCGACGAACCCCCTCCCGCATGAGGTGCAGACAAGCATGACCACCGACGCCCTGGTACTCGACGCCGCCGCTCAGGACCTGCTGTTCCGCGAGGCCCGCACCGCGAACACCTTCACCGACGAGCCGGTGACCGAGGAGCAGGTCCAGGCCATCTACGAGCTGGTCAAGTACGGCCCGACCGCCTTCAACCAGCAGCCGCTGCGCGTCGTCCTGGTCCGCTCGACCGAGGGCCGCGAGCGCCTCGTCCAGCACCTGGCGGACGGCAACAAGGCCAAGACCAGCACCGCCCCGCTGGTCGCCATCCTCGCCGCGGACAACGAGTT
Organism: Kitasatospora sp. NPDC059812; assembly: GCF_042732075.1. Lineage (NCBI taxonomy): Bacteria > Bacillati > Actinomycetota > Actinomycetes > Kitasatosporales > Streptomycetaceae > Kitasatospora > Kitasatospora sp. NPDC059812. Next base: position 78,019 of record NZ_JBHWIO010000012.1, on the reverse strand, counting down.
CCACGAGGAGCTGCCGACCCAGTTCCCGCACTTCCCGCAGGCCAAGGACGTGTTCTTCTCCGAGCGCACCGTCCGTGAGCGCTCCGCCTCGCTGAACGGCGCGCTGCAGGCCGCCTACTTCATCATCGGCGTGCGCGCCGCCGGCCTGGCCGCCGGCCCGATGACCGGCTACGACGCCGAGGGCATCAACAAGGAGTTCTTCGGCGACGGCGAGCACTCGGTGCTGGCCGTGGTCAACATCGGCAAGCCGGGCGACGAGGCGTGGTTCCCGCGCTCGCCGCGCCTGGCGTACGACCAGGTCGTCACCACGGTCTGATCCGCCGCACGCGCGAGGGCCCGCACCGGTTCGTCCGGTGCGGGCCCTTTCCGTATGCGCACGGGGGCGTTCGGGGTCGTACGGGCGCGTCCGCGGGGCGTCCGCGGGGGCGTACGGAGCCGTTCCCCCGGGGGCGGCCCGGGGGGGACGGGCTACTTGAGCGCCTGGGCCAGCTCGGCCAGTTCCTCGTAGGAGGCGGTACCGGTGAGCACGGTGGTCGCGTCACCGGTCTGCACGGTCAGGGCGCGGGACTTCTCGCCCTGCACCCGCTCCCAGGTGCGCCCGGCGACCTCGGAGGTGCCGTCCGGCTTGCCGCCCGCGATCTTGTCGGCCAGCAGCGCGTCGCGGGGGACGTCGCTCTGCTCGACCGCCGCGTACTGGCCGGACGGCGTGACGAAGCCCAGGTGCCAGGCGTTGCCCTTGCCCTTGCTGATCGCGGCCGGCTGGTAGCCGACCGAGGTGGCCCGCCACTGGTCGGACAGCCCGTCCGGGGAGAGCAGCGGGTACGGCGCGCCGCGCTTCGCGGAGGCCGCCGCCACCTTGTACTCGACCACGTGCACCGGGTCGCTGTTCGCGTCGTGCGGAAGGAACAGGTACCCGATCCAGACCACGGCGCCGACCGCCAGCATCGACAGGACCATGTCCCGTACGGTCTCCCGGCCCCTCATGCGTTTGCTCTCTCCAGCCACCCCCACATGGTGACTCATCCCTACGGCGGTACGGCCACCCGGGGTGCCCGCGTACGGGTGAAGCGGGACGAACCGACCAGGTCGGGCGCCGGGTGGCGACCCGCGCCACAGACAGTCATCCCATAGGCAGATACGATCGCAGGACCCTCACCACGGCGTTCGACCAGGCAGTAGTCGGGCGCTTACTGGCCGTCGCGTACAGAGAGGTAACGACGATGACCACGCAGTACCCGAACCACCTTCCCAGCGCCCTGGAGGTCGCGCCCGAGGCTCCGGACCGGAACCTCGCGCTCGAACTCGTCCGGGTCACCGAGGCGGCCGCGATGGCCGCCGGCCGGTGGGTCGGCCGTGGCGACAAGAACGGCGCGGACGGCGCCGCCGTCAAGGCGATGCGCACCCTCGTCTCGACCGTCTCGATGAACGGCGTAGTCGTCATCGGGGAGGGCGAGAAGGACGAAGCCCCGATGCTCTACAACGGCGAGCGGGTCGGCGACGGCACCGGCGCCGAGTGCGACGTCGCGGTCGACCCGGTCGACGGCACCACGCTCACCGCCAAGGGCATGAACAACGCCGTCGCCGTCCTGGCCGTCGCCGACCGCGGCACCATGTTCGACCCCAGCGCCGTGTTCTACATGGACAAGCTGGTGGCCGGCCCCGAGGCCGCCGAGTTCGTCGACATCACCGCCCCCGCGGCCGTCAACATCCGCCGGGTCGCCAAGGCCAAGGGCAGCGCCGTCGAGGACGTCACGGTCGTCGTCCTCGACCGCCCGCGCCACGACGGCCTGGTCCGGGAGATCCGCGAGGCGGGCGCCCGGATCAAGTTCATCTCCGACGGCGACGTGGCCGGCGCCATCATGGCCGCCCGCGAGGGCACCGGCGTCGACCTGCTGATGGGCATCGGCGGCACCCCCGAGGGCATCATCGCGGCCTGCGCCATGAAGTGCATGGGCGGCGTCATCCAGGGCCGGCTGTGGCCCAAGGACGACGCCGAGCGGCAGAAGGCCCTCGACGCCGGCCACGACCTGGACCGGGTGCTCACCACCGACGACCTGGTCAGCGGCGAGAACGTGTTCTTCGTCGCCACCGGCATCACCGACGGCGAGCTGCTGCGCGGCGTGCACTACCGCCAGGAGACCGCCACCACCAGCTCGCTGGTGATGCGTTCCAAGAGCGGCACGATCCGCGAGATCAACTCCGTCCACAAGCTGTCGAAGCTGCGGGCCTACAGCGCGATCGACTTCGACCGCGCCAACTGACACCGGGCGACCGCACCCGCGGCCTCGGCGGAATCCCCCTCCGCCGAGGCCGCGGCGCGTCCGGCCCGGGGCACACCCGGAGCCCCGTCAGCCCGCTATCCGCCGCTGCCCCGCGACCACCCTGGTCGCCTCGCGCAGCTCCGACTCCCGGCGGCGGCGCCGGGCCAGCACCACCCGCCGCTCGGCGGCCGTCAGCCCGCCCCAGACCCCGTACGGCTCCGGCTGCGCCAGCGCGTGCTCGCGGCACTCCAGCAGCACCGGACACCGGGCGCACACCTGCTTCGCCTGCTCCTCGCGCGACAACCGAGCCGCCGTCGGCTCCTTCGAGGGTGCGAAGAACAGCCCCACCTCGTCCCGCCGGCAGGCCGCGCCGGTGTGCCAGGGACTGTCCTCGCCCGAGGACGCGCCCTGGGCGACGGTCTGGGAGCCCTGGCCGCCCGGGGGGTGCGGCTGCGGACTGCGCTCCAGCAACTGCGCGGCGGCGACGGGCGAGGTGGTGCGGGACTCGATCGGATGCAGCACGGCCGTACTCCTGACGAGACTCTCGGACACGGGGAAGCTCGCTCCCCTGCCCGGCTGCGAGCCCCCGCTGTCCAACCCCGAGTCGGCCGCTGGGCCGCCTCCGGTGCGCAGCCGTACAAGAAGCGATGTGCGGAAGGAACTACCCCGCCCGCCCGTGATTCATGCACACTGCACGCAATCGACTACGGAGCGCACCGGGGACAACGCAGAACGCCCGGCCGGGAGTTGATCCCCGGCCGGGCGTTCGACCCGCCAACCCCGGCTACTCGGTGCCGAGTTGCTTGCGCACCCACTCCTTGAGCTTCTTGCCCCGGCGCGGCTTGGCCTCGCAGCCGCCGAACACCGCGACGCCCTTGACCCGGACCACCGGCGCGTACGGGTCCGCCGCCGTCTGCTCCTTGACGTCGAATCCGCCGAAGATGCCGACGCCACCGCCGTGCAGGCTCACGTTCTCCGGCACCCGGATCTCGACGCCGCCGAACAGCGCCGTCACCTCGATCTCCACCTCGGGCGACTCGAACACGGCGTCGGTCAGGTCGATCTCCACCCCGCCGAACGCCGCGAACGCCTTCAGGTGCGACCCCACCCGCCAGCGGCCCTTGCGGGACGAGCCGCCGAAGATCGCCACCATCGACGGCGACTCCTGGCGCGCGGGCGGCAGCGCCGGCGTCACCGCACGCGGCGCCGGGGCCTCCAGCGGCGGCTTCTCGAACGACAGCGGCCGGTGGCCCGGCAGGTCCCTGGTCAGCGGCACCAGATCGCCGAAGGTCTTGGCGGCGTACGCGGCCCCGATCCGGTCCGCGTGCTCGTCCGCGTCCAGCCGGCCCTCGGCGTAGGCGTCCCGCAGCAGCTCCGCGATCCGCTCGCGGTCGGCGTCCGACACCCGCATCTCCGCCTGCGCCACCGGGGCGTGCGCCGGCTGGGTCTTCTGCTCCGGCAGCGGCCGGAGTTGCGGCTGCGGCTCGGGCCGGGTCTCGGGCTTGGTCATCGGTACGGGCGCCGGCACGGACGGCTGCCCCGGATCGTCCTGCGACGGCGAGTTGTCCACGGCCCAAGACTAGTCGCTCGCACGTGCGCCCGAGTGAGCCCGGTCACGCAGGCTGCCCTGTCCGCGTGCGACACGGAGCCGGGTCCTACCCTTGAGGGTGCTTCGCCGACGCAGCCGGACCACTGGAAACCTAAGGACCGCCCCCATGGCTCCCACGCCAGACTTCGAGTACAGCGACCTGCTCCCCCTGGGCGCTGACCCGACCCCGTACCGCAAGCTGACCTCCGAGGGTGTCTCCACCTTCGAGGCCGGCGGTCGCACCTTCCTCCAGGTCGAGCCCGAGGCGCTGCGGCTGCTCACCGCCGAGGCGATGCACGACATCTCGCACTACCTGCGCCCCGCCCACCTCGCCCAGCTGCGCCGCATCCTGGACGACCCGGAGGCCAGCCCGAACGACCGCTTCGTCGCGCTCGACCTGCTGAAGAACGTCAACATCTCGGCCGGCGGCATCCTGCCGATGTGCCAGGACACCGGCACCGCCATCGTCATGGGCAAGCGCGGCCAGAACGTGCTCACCGAGGGCGGCGACGAGTCGGCCATCGCGCGCGGCGTCTTCGACGCGTACACCAAGCTCAACCTGCGCTACTCCCAGATGGCCCCGGTGACCATGTGGGACGAGAAGAACACCGGCAACAACCTGCCGGCCCAGATCGAGCTGTACGCCACCGACGGCGGCGCGTACAAGTTCCTCTTCATGGCCAAGGGCGGCGGCTCCGCCAACAAGTCGTACCTGTACCAGGAGACCAAGGCCATCCTGAACGAGGCGAGCATGCTCTCGTTCCTGGAGCAGAAGATCCGCTCCCTCGGCACCGCCGCCTGCCCGCCGTACCACCTGGCGATCGTGATCGGCGGCACCAGCGCCGAGTTCGCGCTCAAGACCGCCAAGTACGCCTCCGCGCACTATCTGGACAACCTGCCGACCTCCGGCGACGCCAAGACCGGCCACGGCTTCCGCGACCTGGAGCTGGAGGCGAAGGTCACCGAGCTGACCCAGAAGATCGGCATCGGCGCCCAGTTCGGCGGCAAGTACTTCTGCCACGACGTGCGGGTCGTCCGCCTGCCGCGCCACGGCGCCTCGCTGCCGGTCGCCATGGCCGTCTCCTGCTCCGCCGACCGCCAGGCGCTCGGCAAGATCACCGCCGAGGGCGTCTTCCTGGAGCAGCTGGAGACCGACCCGGCCAAGTACCTGCCGGACACCACCGACGAGCACCTGGACGACGACGTCGTGCGCGTCGACCTCGACCAGCCGATGTCCGCGATCCGCGCCGAGCTGTCCAAGTACCCGGTCAAGACCCGGCTCTCGCTCACCGGCACCCTGGTCGTCGCCCGCGACATCGCCCACGCCAAGATCAAGGAACGCCTGGACGCCGGCGAGGGCATGCCCAAGTACCTCCAGGACCACCCCGTCTACTACGCCGGCCCGGCCAAGACCCCCGAGGGCTACGCCTCCGGCTCCTTCGGCCCCACCACCGCCGGCCGGATGGACTCCTACGTCGACCAGTTCCAGGCCGCCGGCGGCTCCATGGTCATGCTCGCCAAGGGCAACCGCAGCAAGCAGGTCACCGACGCCTGCGCCGCCCACGGCGGCTTCTACCTCGGCTCCATCGGCGGCCCGGCCGCCCGCCTCGCCCAGGACTGCATCAAGAAGGTCGAGGTCCTGGAGTACGCCGAGCTCGGCATGGAGGCCGTCTGGCGCATCGAGGTCGAGGACTTCCCGGCCTTCATCGTGGTCGACGACAAGGGCAACGACTTCTTCCGCGAGACCACCGAGGGCCCGCTGATCACCAGCCTCCGGGTCCGCTCCAAGGAGTAACCGCCCCGGCCTCCCCAGCCGCCCCCGCCTCCTCAACCGCCCCGGCCGCGTTCGTCGCGACCGGGGCGGTTCTGCATGGACGCAATACACTGGCAGGTGGTACTCAGGACTCGTACCATGGCGGTACCGAGAACCGGTACGAACATGGAGGGCATGGCGATGGCGATCAGTGCGAGCGAGGCACGCACCCAGCTCTTCCCGTTGATCAAGAAGGTCAATGACGACCACGCCCCGATAAGGATCACCTCCAGAAGCGGGGACGCGGTCCTCATGTCGGCCGAGGACTACGACGCGTGGCAGGAGACGATCTATCTCCTGCGCTCTCCCGCCAACGCCCAGCGGCTCATGGCGGCCGTCGCCCGCGACAAGGCCGGCCACCCCGGCGTCACCAGGACCCTGGAGGAGTTGGAAGCCCTGGCGGGTGAGGTGTGAGGAGTGTCCACTTCGACCCGGACGCCTGGGAGGACTTCCTGTTCTGGCTCGGATCGAACCGGAAGATGGCTCAGCGGATCACCCGCCTGGTCGGCGAGATCCAGCGCGACCCCTTCAGCGGGATCGGCAAGCCCGAGCCGCTGAAGGGCGACCTGGCCGGCTACTGGTCACGCCGGATGGACGACGAGCACCGCCTGGTGTACCGGGCCGACGAGAAGGAAGTGATGATCCTCAAGGCCCGCTACCACTACCAGTAGCGACGCACCCCGCCCCGGCCGCGTTCGTCGCGACCGGGGCGGCCGCGTTGCGCGTGCTCACGCGTCGAAGTCGTACTCCAGGACGTAGGAGGCGGCGTCGAGGATCATCTCGTTGAGCTCGACGACCTGGCCCTCGTCGGCGAAGGCGGTGCGGCAGATCAGGATGACCGGGGTGCCCGCCGACAGCTCCAGGCGGGCCGCCTCCTCCGCGCCGGGCATCCGGGAGCGGACCTCCTCGCGGAAGTGGACGGGCTTCGCGCCGATCTCGGCCAGCCGGGCGTAGGTGCCGCCCGGGCCGGTGTCCTCGCGGGTGATGGCCGTGCCGGCGACCAGGCCGGCCGGCAGATAGGAGGTCGACAGCAGCACCGGCTTGCCGTCCAGCACGAAGCGGCGGTGCCGTACGCACATCGACGCGCCCGGATCCACTCCCAGCACCCGGGCGACGTGCTCCGGCGCGCCCCGTTCGGTGACGGACACCTGGTCGACCACCAGCAGGCGGTTGTCGATGTCCGCCGACCATATCGACCGGCCCGAGCCCCACTGCCCCTGCGCCAGCCGCTGGATCCCGCGCCGGCGCAGCGGCCGGAAGTCCCGGACGAAGACCCCGGCTCCCCGGCGCGCCTCGGCGATGCCCTCGCTCTGCAGCACGCCGAGCGCCTGGCGGGCGGTCATCCGGGCCACGCCGTACTCGTCCATGAGGTCGTTCTCGCCCGGCAGCCGGTCACCCGCGCGGTACCGGCCGTCGTCGATGGCCGCCTTCAGCGTGTCGGCGATCCGTTGGTACTTGGGCTGTTTGTCGCCACTGCTGCCGGTCATCGCCGCTCCCTCTCCCTCGGACAAATCGTAGGCGCGACCGCGGCGGACGGTAAGCGGCTACGACTGTTGACATCTCTAGAGATATTAGCTTCTCTAGAGATGCTGGGTAGTCGCCGAGCACCACACACACGGACAGCGACCAGGGCGCGGCCCCCACCCGGCGCCGCACCCGCACCAGAACAGCGAGGAGCAGTGCGGTGAGCACCCGTCAGCGCGACTCCGCGGCCTACCGGCCGCACGTGGGTGAACTCGTCCTCGACCGGAGGACCGGACGCACCGGCATCTACATGGACACCATCGGCGGGGAGCACTACCTGCGCCCCGAGGGCGGCGGCCTCGAATGGACCGCCGAACCCGGACGGGTCTCGCCCGTTCCCGGGCCCCGCGATTCAGCCGAATACGATCTTCCGCGCTAATTGCGGCAAAAAGCACGCAAACAGCAGCATTCCCACCCGCAATCCCCCCGAGTGAATCCGGAATTCCGGAACGCCCCGCACCCACCGTCGGGCACGTTACGGATATCGCCGGTCACCATGAGTGCACCACGGGCTGGATTCGGCCACCGGGCGGGCACCGGTGCCGAATGGGGCACGCCCAAAACCCACAGCGCCCCCGTGCCCGGACCGGGACACGAGGGGCACGGGGCCTACGGCCGGACCGGCTTACGGGTGGCCGGAGATCATGCCTTCCGGCTCGTACCGCTTGCCCGGCCCGCCCGTGGCCGGCGCGACGGGCTCCACCACGTGCGCGGCCTCGTCCCCGAACAGGTCGTTCTCGATCGCCGCCTTCTGCGCGTCGGACGGCGCGGTGTACTCGGTCGTGTTCGAGGACGCGGCCACCGCGTCCTCGACAGCCTTGCCCGCCTCCACAGCGACGGCCGGGGCATCCGTCGTCGCCGCGTTCTCGGGCGCCGACGCCACCGGGGTCTCGCTCTGGTCGTTGGCCATTGGGCGGCCGCCTTTCGGTCATCAAATGTGTCTCGCCCGACCTCCGTGGCACGGGCGTGCGGACAGTATCGTAGGGTTGATTAAATGTCCGATAAACACCGTGCGGCTTGCGCTGCCGTCCGGCAGAGTCGGGCGTCCGCCTAAGCTGAAGCACCACGGCGGACCGCCGAGCGCCCTTTCACGGAATCGACACCACAGGCCATCGGGGGACTTTCATGGAGTTTCGGGAGACGCCGCAGACCTCTGCGCTGCGCTTCCAAGTCCTCGGTCCGGTCCAGGCCTGGCTCGACGGCAAGCCCCTTTCCCTCGGATCCCCCCAGCAACAGGCAGTTCTGACCACCCTTCTGCTGCATTCCGGACGCCCGGTCACCACACAGGACCTGGTCGACGCGCTCTGGGGCGAGCGCCACCCGGCCCAGGCGGTGGCGGCGCTGCGCACCTACGTCTCCCGCCTGCGCTCCGTCATCGAGCCCCGGCGGGAGGTGCGCCGGCCCTCCGAGCTGCTGATCTCGGTCGCCGACGGCTACGCGCTGCGCATCCCGGGCGAGGCCCTCGACCTGACGGTCTTCGAGCGGCTCTCCGCCGAGGCCGCGGCCGCCCGGGCCGCGGGCGACAAGCACGAGGCGCACCGGCTGCTGGCACGGGCGCTGGACCTGTTCAGCGGCCGACCGCTCACCGGCATCCCCGGCCCCTACGCCGACACCCAGCGGCTGCGGCTCGCCGAACGACAGGTGGCCGCCGCCGAGGAGCTGTGCGCCGTCGCCCTCGACATCGGCCTGCACGCCGAGATCGTCGGCGAGCTGAACAGCCTGACGGCCGAACACCCGCTGCGCGAGCGCCTGAGCGAGCTGCTGATGCTGGCGCTGTACCGCTGCGGGCGCCAGGCCGAGGCGCTCGGCGTCTACACCGACACCCGCAAGCTGCTGATCGAGGAGCTCGGGGTCGAACCCGGTGCCGGCCTGTCCGCGATGCACGCCCGCATCCTGGCGGCGGACCCGACGCTCGCCCTCCCGGCCGTACCGGCCCCGGTGAGCCGCGAGGACGGTCCGGCCGCTCCCCCGGCGCCCGCCCAACTCCCGGCCGACGTATCGGACTTCAGTGGCCGCACCGACCTGGTGAGCGACCTCTCGACGGTCCTGATGAACGCCACCGGCCAGGCCGTGGTGGTGACTTCGCTGGCCGGCATCGGCGGGGTCGGGAAGACCACCCTCGCCGTCCACGTCGCCCACCGCGTCCGCGGCGAGTTCCCGGACGGGCAGCTGTACGTCGACCTGCGCGGCGCCGGCACCTCGCCGGCCGACCCGGTGGCCGTCCTGGGCGACTTCCTGCACGCGCTCGGCGTCACCGACAGCCCCGACTCCCTCGAACAGCGCGCCGCCCTCTACCGGTCGCTGCTCGCCAGCCGGCGGATGCTCATCCTGCTCGACAACGCGCGCGACGCCGAGCAGATCCGGCCGCTGATCCCCGGCGTCTCCGGCTGCGCCGTGCTCGCCACCAGCCGCTCCCGGCTGGCCGGCATCCCGGGTGCGCAGTTGTTCGACGTCGAGGAGCTGACCCCGAACGAAGCGCTGGCGCTGTTCTCGGCCATCGTCGGCGAGCAGCGGGTCGCCGCCGAACCGGAGGCGGCCATGCAGGTGGTCACCGCCTGCGGGTTCCTGCCGCTCGCCGTCCGCATCGCCGCCGCCCGGCTGGCCAGCCGTCCGCGCTGGAGCGTCTCCGACCTGGCCAGACGGTTAGCCGACCAGCGGCGGCGACTGGACGAACTCCAGCTCGGCAACCTCGCCGTGGAGACCACCATCGGACTCGGCTACGGCCAGCTCTCGGCGGACGAGGCCCGCGCCTTTCGGCTGCTCGCCCTGATCGACTCCCCTGACATCCCGCTGCCCGCCGCCGCGGCGCTGCTCGGCGCGAACGAGTACACCGCCGAGGACCTCGCCGAGGCGCTGGTCGAGGCGAACATGCTGGAGTGCTTCACCCCCGGCCGCTACCGCTACCACGACCTGCTCCGGCTCTACGCCCAGCGGCAGAACGAGCGGATCGGCGACACCACGGAGCAGGAGCGGGCGGTGCTGCGCCTGCTCGACCTGCTGATCCCGACCGTCCGCAACGCGGCCCAGGTGATCGAGCCCGACGACCAGCTCCCGGAACCGCTCAACCCCTTGGGCTCGTCAGGCCTGGACCTGCCGACGAGCCAGGACGCCCGGCAGTGGCTGCGGACGGAGATCACCTTCCTGCTCAGCGCCGTCGAGGCGGCCGTGCGAGGACCGGACTTCGTGCTGCGCCCGGCCGTCGACCTGCTGATCGTCCTGAACAGCCTGGTCACGGATCCCACGCACGGCTCCCGGATGCGCCGGTTCCTGGTGACCGCCGAGCGCAACGCCGCCGCCTACGGAGACGCTGCCGCCCTGGCCCGGGTGCACTTCGCCTTCGGCACGCTGCAGTCGATCACCAATGACTTCCAGGGCGCCGAACAGTCGCTCCGCAAGAGCCTGAGCCTTCAGCGCTCCGACGACATGACGATCCTGCGGTCGGCGGCGAGCAACGACCTGGGGATCATCCTCAGCCTGACGAACCGCCCCGCCGAGGCCATCCCGCTCTTCGAGCAGGCCCTGGGCATCAGCCGGGTGGTCCGCGTTCCGATCAACGAAGCCCGGCTGCTCGGCAACATGGCGCGGGCACAGCTCAAGCTGGGAGACACCGAGACCGCTGTCCGCTCGGTCATCGAGGCGGTGGCGACGGCCCGGACGTCGAGCAACGGCCCCTGCCTCGCCGACACCCTGTACCAGACCGGTGTGGTGCTCGCCTCCACCGACGAGCCGAGGGCGGCGGTGGGCTACCTGAGAGAGGCCCACCAGCTGTTCCAGGCCCAGCAGAATCCGCTCTGGGAGGGCTACACCCTCGCCCGCCTGGCCTCCGCCCTGCTCGCCGCCGGACAGCACGCCGAGGCGGCCGAGGCGGCCGGCGAGTCGCTCGTGATCGCCCAGGAACTGGACGCCGCCTACTGCCAGGGCCTCGCGAACGCCACCCTCGGCGAGGCGCTACTGGCGCTGGCGCAGCCCGCCCGCGCGCTCGCCTGCCTGCGCGAGGCGCACGCGATCTTCACGCGGCTCGGTGTGCCGGAGGCCTCCCCCGTGGCGGACCTCATCTCCCAACAGCACACCGAGCCTCCCCCATCTTCCCCAGCGCCGTAGGTCTCCGCCCCCGGCAGAGCCCCTACCCCCGTTGTGCGCGTCGGCGCCCCCGCAGCCCCCCGGCTGCGGGAGCGCCCTCAACGCTTCCCCGGCGCTGGACTCCACTCTGCACTCCGGCGATTGACGTTCGATAAACGCCCGACGGCCGGCCCTCGGCCCGGCGAAACCGCAGCTCAGCCGTTCCACCACGGCGCGCCATGCGGCGCGCGGAGCCCGCGCGCACCACCCCCGCCCGCACCGTCGTGCTTCCGCAACCCCGTCCACACCGGCCCAAGCATGACGAGTTGGCTGGAAAGGGACCCCATGGCGCAGAGATCACGCATATTCTCAGATGCCAGTACACACACGAGTGTCTGCCGGCAACGTGTGGGCCGGCGAGGCAGGACGGGCGCCGGGGCGGACGGCATCCCGCTCCCGTGCGGCCGCGTGCAGCCGGCCGGAGGCCACGGGTGGAAGGGTGCCTCTCAATCGTGACGACCGGACAGATATCCGACTCGTTCCCCGTCGACGAGGACGCGGGAGACGACGGGCCCGACGTGCGGCGGCGCCGGGCGGCGCGTGCCCTGCAAGCCGTCGCCTTCGACACCATCGGTGCCGGGTACGGCGAGGCGTTCCCGGCCAAGGACGGGCAGCTGGCCTGCGGACGGCAGCTGCTGGCCGAGCTCGAACCCGGCGCGCGGGTGCTGGACGTGGGCTGCGGCACCGGGGACCCGACGGTCCGGCAGCTGGTCGCGGGCGGGCTGCGGGTGACCGGGATAGACCTCTCGGACGTGATGCTCTCGCTGGCCCGGCAGGCCCGGTTCCCGGGCGAACACCCGCCGGAGTTCCATCGGATCGACCTGTTCGATCTGGCCACCGAGCGCGCCGGGCAGGTCTGGAACGCCCCCGGACTGGGACCGCTGGGCAAGGACGGGTTCGCCGCCGTCACCGCGTTCTTCTCGCTGATCCTGCTGCCGCAGGACGAGATCCCGACCGTGCTCGCACGGCTGCGCGAACTCCTCCGGCCGGGCGGACTGCTGGCGCTCGGTATGGTCGAGGCGGATCTGGATCACGTTCCGCTTCCGTTCCTTGGCAGAGAGCTGCGGATCAGTGGGTACCTGAGGGAGGATCTGGAGCGGGTTCTCGTCACGGCGGGCTTCACCGTCGAGGAGTGCTCGGGGCATCCGTACGCGCCGGCCAGCACCACGCTGCCGCCGGAGGAACAGCTGTTCCTGTGCTGTCGACGCGTCGGCTGACCCACCGGACGGCAGCAGGGCCCGCCAGCAGGACACCGCAGACCACCACAGAGACCACACCGAATCCAGGACAGGCAGCCGTGCGCGACCAGCTCAAGACCGAGGGCGGACAGCCGCCTGCCGTCCCGGGCCAGCGCGGCCTGCCCCTGGCACCAGCTTCAGCACCGGTGCCGGCACCGGCACACCAACCGACCGCGCGCCCGGAGCGCGAGGACGTGGCGGGCCGGCTCGGCTACCTCGACCTGGCCACCCGGCGGATCAACAGCGCGCTCGACCTGTCCGCGACACTGCGCAACATCGGCCGGGTGCTCGTCCCCACGCTGGCCGACGCCGCCGTGGTCCACCTGCGCGATCCGCTGCCCAACGTCGAGCGCGAGCCCGGCTTCCCGGACGAGCTGCGGATCCACCACAGCACCGGCACCCGGATCGGACGGCGCGGCCGGCCCAGCGGAGCAGACGACCGGCACCGCTCCCGGTACGGCTCCCGCTCCACCGCCGACACCGGCCCCGCCACCCCGGTGACCCGCGGCGGGGCGCTCGCGCACGCCCTGCTGAGCCGCCGCCCCGCCGAGTCCGCGGTGCTCGGCTCGCCCGGCGCCGAACGCACCGAGGCACTGCTGCGCGAGCTGTACGGCACCCGCGGGCTGGCCCGGCTGGCCGCGGGCACGTCGGTGCTGGCTCTGCCGCTGCGCGGCCGCAAGGCCGTGCTCGGCCTGCTGGTGCTGATCCGCCGCCCTCCTGAACGCACCGGCCGGCCCGCCTTCGACGCCGCCGACACCGCGACCGCCGCGCACCTCGCCACCCAGGCGGGGCTGGCGGTGGACACCGCCCTGCGGTACGCCCGCGAGTGGGAGATAGCCAACGAACTCCAGCGCAGCATGCTGCCGTTGCGCCTGCCGCAGCCGCACGGCGTGCGCCTCGCCCAGCGCTACCTGCCGGGCGAGCGCGGCGCGCAGGTCGGCGGCGACTGGTACGACGCCGTGCCACTGCCCGGCAACCGGGTCGCCCTGATCGTCGGCGACGTGATGGGCCACTCGCTCACCTCGGCCGCCATCATGGGCCAACTGCGCACCAGCGCCCAGACCCTGGCCGCCCTCGACCTGCCCCCGCACGAGGTGCTCTACCACCTGGACGAGCAGGCCCAACGGCTCGGCCGCGAACAGCACCTGGCGACCTGCGTGTACGCGGTGTACGACCCGATCGCCAACCGGGTGGTGCTGGCCAACGCCGGGCACGTCCCGCCCGTCCTGGTCCGGCCGGACGGCACCGCCGAGTTGGTGGAACTGGACTCCGGGGCCCCGATCGGGGTCGGCGGGGTGGACTTCAACTCGGTCGAGCTGCCCGCCCCGCCCGGCTCGGCCCTGCTGTTGTTCACCGACGGCCTGGTGGAGACCCGCAGCCGCCCGATCAGCGACGGCCTGGAGGTGCTCCGCGCCCGGATCGCCGCCGCCCGCTGGCAGTCCCCCGAGCAGTTGTGCCAGGAGGCGCTGCGGATCCTGCCGCCCGGCGACCGCGGCGACGACATCGCCCTGCTGGGCGCGTGCTTCGACGGCATCCCGGCCGGGGACGTCGCGCACTGGTACCTCCAGCCGCGCAACGAGACGCCCGGCCGGGCCCGCCGGCTGGCCGCCCACACGCTGCGCCGCTGGGGGCTCGGCGAGCTCAGCGAGGCGACCGAGCTGATGATCAGCGAGCTGGTGACCAACGCCGTCCAGCACGCGACCCGCCCGGTCACCCTGAGCCTGGTGCGCACCACCCGGCTGCGCTGCGAGGTCGGCGACGACAGCCCGCTGCTGCCGCGGCCGCGCCGTACCGGGCCGGAGGACGAACGCGGTCGCGGCCTGCAGATAGTGGCCCGGTGCGCGGACCGCTGGGGCGCCACCCGGCTGGGCACCGGCAAGGTCGTCTGGTTCGAGCAGCGACTGCCCCAACCGCCCGTCGAGCCGCGGCTGCCGTAACCGCCCGGCCGCTCGTCGAGCCACGGCTGCCCCCGCGCGCACCGGGGCAGCGGGCGCCCCGGAGCCGGTCACACCCCCGCCCGCGCCAGGGCCCG
>NZ_JBHWIO010000012.1:56111-63434 GCF_042732075.1 Kitasatospora sp. NPDC059812 | reverse complement strand
GGGGGCCCCCGGTATCGGTGGTTGTGGCCCGCCCCCCCCCCCCCCCCCCGCGGGGCGGGGGGGGGCGCCCCCCCCCCCCGCCCCCCGCCGCCCCCCCGGGCCCCGGGCCCCCCACGGGTGGCTGCGGGCGCCCGGGAGCGGTTCAAACCCCGGCCGGCTCCTTCGCCGGCTCCAGCCGCGCGATCAGCTGCTCGCCCTCCATGTCGACCCGCGGCACGACCTTCTCCAGCCGCTTCGGGAACCACCAGGCGGCCTTGCCGAACAGCGCCATCGCGGCCGGCACCAGCGCCATCCGCACCACGAAGGCGTCCACCAGCACGCCCACCGCGAGGGCGAAGCCGATCGGCTGCACGATCGGGTCGTGGCCGAAGACGAACGAGCCGAACACCGACACCATGATCAGCGCCGCCGCCGTGACCACCCGGGCGCCGCCGCGCACCCCGGCCACCACGGCGTCCCGCGGCGCCTTCCCGTGGACGTACTGCTCCTTCATCCCGGAGACCAGGAACAGCTCGTAGTCCATCGCCAGCCCGAACAGCACGCCGATCAGCAGGATCGGCACGAAGCTCACCACCGGACCGACCTTCGGCACGTCGATCAGGCCGTCCAGCCAGCCCCACTGGTAGACCGCGACCACCGCGCCGAGCGAGGCGGTGATGCTGAGCAGGAAGCCGGCCACCGCCTTGAGCGGGACGAGCACCGAGCGGAACGCCAGCGCCAGCAGCACCACCGCGATGCCGACGATCACCGCGAGGAACGGCGGCAGTGCCTGGCCGAGCTTGGTGGAGACGTCGATGTTGGCGGCGGTGGTGCCGGTGACGGCGATGTCCGCGCCGGTCGAGGTCTTGAGCGGCGCGCGCTGGTCGCGGATCTCGTTGACCAGTGTCCTGGTGCCGGCGTCGTCCGGTCCGGTCTGCGGGATGACGGTCAACAGGGCGGTGCGACCGGCCTGGTCGACGGCCGGGGGCAGCAGTGTCCGCACGCCCGGCAGGGTCTGCAGCCTGGCCGCCACCCCCTGCACCGCCTGCTCCGGCTGCGGCGCGCCCCCGGCGTCCACGACGACCACCAGCGGCGCGTTGAAGCCCGGCCCGAAGCTCTCGCCGACCAGGTCGTAGGCCTTGCGCGCATCGGTGCCGGCGGCCTGCGAACCGCCGCCCGGCAGGCCGAGCTGGAGGCTGGCGGCGGGCACCGCGAGCAGGCCCAGTCCGGCCAGTCCGACGAGCAGCACGGCCAGCGGGCGGCGGACCACGAAGCGGCCCCAGCGCTCGCCCAGGGTGGTGCGGCCGCCGGTGCGCAGCGCCCGCTTCCAGACCGGCAGCCGGTCGATGGCCCGGCCGGCGAAGCCGAGCAGCGCGGGCAGCAGCGTGATCGCGACCAGGACGGCCACCACGACGGCGCCGGAGGCGGCCAGGCCCATCACGGTCAGGAAGGGGACGCCGGCGACGGCGAGCCCGGCGAGCGCCACGACGACGGTGAGGCCGGCGAAGACGACGGCGCTGCCGGCGGTGGCGGTGGCGCGGGCGGCGGCCTCGTCCGGCTCCAGGCCCTCGTCCAGGTGGCGGCGGTGCCGGGAGAGGATGAACAGCGCGTAGTCGATGCCGACGGCGAGACCGACCATCAGGGCCAGCACCGGCGCGGTGGTGATGATCTCGAACGAGCCGGACAGCACCATGATCGCGGCCATCGCCACGCCGACCCCGACCAGGGCGGTCAGCAGCGGCAGCCCGGCGGCGACCAACGAGCCGAGGGTGATCACCAGGACCACCCCGGCGATGGCCAGACCGATCGCCTCGCCGCCGTCGACCTGCGCCATCCGGTTGTACGCGTCGCCGCCGAAGGCGACGTCCAACCCGGCCGCGCGGGCCGGTTCGGCGGCGGCCTTGACGGCCTCGCGCTGCTGGTCGGTGACGTCGGCGAGCTTGTGGTCGAAGGAGACCAGGGCGATCGCGACCCGGCCGTCCGGTGAGACGGCGTGGGTGGCGTACGGGTCGGGCACGGCAGCCACGCCGGGGACGGCGGCGATCCGGGCGACCGTCTCGCTGACCGCCCTGCCCGCCTCGGGCGTGGTGGCGCCGCCGGGCGCGGGGGCCGCGAAGACGACCTGGGCGGAGCCGTGGCCCTGCTCCGGGAAGGTGTCCTTGATCCGGTCCAGGGTGGTCTGCGCCTCGGTGCCCGGCACCTTGAACTCGTCGCTGGTCTTGCCGGCGAAGGCACCCGCGGCCCCGCCGATCGCGATCAGCACGGCGATCCAGACCGCCAGCACCGCCCGCCGTCTCCGGAAGCAGTAGCGGCCCAGTCGGTAGAGGTACGTGGCCATGGGTGACCCCTCGGTCAGATCGTCGGGCAGGCAGGTGCCTGAACAGGTCGCGGTCCACCGTACGCGCAACCTTGTCAGGCGACAAAGTTGGTCGACAGTATCGAGCGACAGAATCTCTCGACGCAGTTGTCCGACCATGGCGATACCCTGGCTGGATGGCTCATGTCCCCGCCTCCGAACGCCGACCGCAACTGGTCCAGGCCGCCCTCGACCTGATGACCCGGGAGGGGGTCGCCGCCGGCAGCACCCGGGCGATCGCGGCCGAGCTGGGCGTGGCGCAGGCGACGGTGCACTACACCTTCGGCACCAAGAAGGACCTCTACCGGGCCGTCGTCGAGCAGCTGACCGCCGAGTTCATCGGCCACGTCCGCGCCGCCTACCCGGGCGACGGCTCCTTCGGCGAGCAGGTCGCCACACTGGTCCACGCGCTCTGGGAGAGCTCGACCGGCACGGACGGGCGCTGCCTGCTGCTGAGCGAGTTCGCGGCGCTGGCGATGCGCGACCCGGACCTCCAGGAGATCATGCGGGCGCTCCAGCACGGGATCGAGCGCACCGCGGCGGAGATGCTCACCACCCTCGCCGAGGCGCACGGCCTCGAACTGGCCACGCCCGCCGAGGAGATCGCCGTCCACTTCCTCACCGGCTTCGACGGCCTCACCGACCGCTACCTGGCCCTGCGCGCGCCCGGCGAGCAGCCCGACCACGGCACCCTGCGGGCCCTGGACCTGCTGGTGGCCACCACGGTCGGACTCTGCCTCGGCGCCCCGGCGAAGCCGTAACCGCGTAAGGCTGCAGGCCGCTAGGAGGCGATCCGGACCGGGAGTTCGGCCAGCACCTCGCGCAGCGCGGCCGCGAAGCGCTCGTACTCGGCACTGCGGGCCGAGCCCGGGCGGGTGGCCAGCCCGATCCGGCGGCCGGGGGTCGGGGCGGCGAAGCGGACGGCGGCCAGCCGGTCGGTGCGGCCGGCCTCGACGTCCAGCGCGGTGGCGGGCAGCAGCGTCACCCCGAGGCCGCCGGCGACCAGCTGGACCAGGGTGGACAGGCCGGCCGCGCGGGTGGTGGAGCCCCCGGGATCGGCGCCGACCTCACGGCAGATGTCGAGGGCCTGGTCGCGCAGGCAATGGCCCTCCTCCAGCAGCAGCACGTCCAGGTCGAGCAGCACGTCGCGCGGGACGTCGATCCGCCCGGCGAGCGGGTGGTCGGGCGGGGTGACCAGGACGAAGTCCTCGTCGAACAGCGGGATGTCGCGGGTCGGCGAGGTGCCGCCGGCCGGGAGCGCGAGCAGCAGGACGTCCAGCCGCCCGGCGGCCAGTCCCTCCAGCAGCGCGGGGGTGCGCTCCTCGTGGACGTGCAGTTCCAGCTCCGGGAAGCGGTCGCGGACCAGCCGCAGCACGGTGGGCAGCAGGTAGGGCGCGACGGTCGGGATGACGCCGAGGTGCAGCGGCCCGGTGAACGGGCGGCGGGCGGCCTCGACCTCCTCGGTGAGGGCTTGCAGCGAGGCGAGCACCCGGCGCGCGTGCTCGCGCACGCGCTCACCCAGGGGGGTGATAATCACCCTGCGCGTCGTACGCTCGACCAGCTGCGCGCCCAGCGACTCCTCCAGCGCCGCGACCGCCCCGGACAGGGCCGGCTGGCTGGTCCCGGTGGCGGCGGCGGCCTCCCGGAAGTGCCGGTGCTCGGCGACCGCGAGGAAGGCCTTGAGCTGGGCGACGGTCGGCGCCCGGGGGCTGCGGACTGTGGCGCTCGCCACAGCGGCCTCGGGTTTGGCGGCGGCGCCCCTGCGGGGGCGGGGCCGCGACGTGGGCGGTTCGGTACTGATAGCCATCTCCGATCAGACACATCAAGTGTAGCTATTTCCCTGATCAGTCCACGATGTGGAACCGTAGGACGTGTCCGGAATCCGGACAAAACTCCCCTCAGTCTCACTTCAGGAGAAGCGAACGTGCTCACGATCGGTGACAAGTTCCCCGAGTTCGAACTCAACGCCTGCGTCGACCTGGACGCCGCGAACGCCTTCGCCGAGATCAACCACAAGTCCTACGAGGGCAAGTGGAAGATCGTCTTCTTCTGGCCGATGGACTTCACCTTCGTCTGCCCGACCGAGATCGCCGCGTTCGGCAAGCTGAACGACGAGTTCGCGGACCGCGACGCCCAGATCCTCGGCGTCTCCGGCGACTCCGAGTTCGTGCACCACGCCTGGCGCAAGGACCACAAGGACCTGCGCGACCTGCCCTTCCCGATGCTGGCCGACGTCAAGCACGACCTGATGCGCGCCTGCGGCGTCGAGGGCGCCGACGGCACCGCCCAGCGCGCGGTGTTCATCGTCGACCCGAACAACGAGATCCAGTTCGTCATGGTGACCGCCGGCTCCGTCGGCCGTAACCCCAAGGAGGTCCTGCGGGTGCTGGACGCCCTGCAGACCGACGAGCTGTGCCCGTGCAACTGGACCAAGGGCGAGGACACCCTCGACGCCCAGGCCCTGCTGGCGGGCTGACCCATGGCCCTCGACGACCTGAAGGCCGCCCTCCCGGACTACGCCAAGGACCTCAAGCTCAACCTGGGCTCGGTCATCGGCAACTCCGACCTCCCCGCCCAGCAGCTCTGGGGCACCGTGCTGTCCTGCGCGATGGCCACCCGCAGCGCCGCCGTGCTGCGTGAGCTGGAGCCCGAGGCCAAGGCCAACCTCTCCCCGGAGGCGTACACCGCCGCCAAGGGCGCGGCCGCGATCATGGGGATGAACAACGTCTACTACCGGACGCTGCACCTGCTCTCCGACAAGGAGTACAGCACGATGCGGGCCGGTCTGCGGATGAACATCATCGGCACCCCGGGCGTCGAGAAGGTCGACTTCGAGCTCTGGTGCTTCGCCGTCTCGGCCATCAACGGCTGCGGCCAGTGCCTCGACTCGCACGAGGCCGTGCTGCGCAAGGCCGGTGTCGAGCGCGAGGTCGTCCAGGCCTCGATGAAGATCGCCGCCGTCCTCCAGGCCGTGGCGGGCGTCCTCGACTCCGAGGCCGCCCTCGCCGCCGCCGGCGCCTGACGGACCCCGCACCAACGCCGACGGGCCCTCCCGGACACCACGTCCGGGAGGGCCCGTCGGCGTTGTGCTTCGGCCTCAGCCGTCCGCGGCCGGGGCTGCGGAGGTGCGGCCCGCGGCCTCGCGGGCGGCCTCCATGGCGGTGAAGACGGCCTGGCCGGCCTCGTTGCGGCGGCGCAGGTGGGTGATCACGGTGTTGGTGACGGCGATCAGCGGGACGGCCACCACCGCACCGCCGATGCCGCCGATGATGCCGCCGGCCGCGACGCCGAGGACGACGCCCAGCGGGTGCACCCGGACGGCCCGGCCGAGGATCAGCGGCTGCAGGATGTGGCTCTCTATCTGCATCACCGCGACCAGCACGATCAGCACCATCAGCGCCGTCCACGGCCCCTCGGTGACCAGGGCGATCAGCATCGCGACCGTGCCGGTGACGAGTGCGCCGACCAGCGGGACGAAGGCGCCCAGGAAGATGATCACGGCCAGCGGCATCGCCATCGGCACGCCCAGCAGGTCGATGCCGATGCCGATGCAGACCGCGTCGATGAAGGCCACGCAGACGGTGCCGCGCACGTACGCGGTGAGCGTCGCCCAGGCCTTCGGGCCGGCGCCGGCCATGGCGAAGCGGGAGTGCCGGGGCAGTCCGCGCAGCGCCCAGTTCCAGATCCGCGCGCCGTCGTAGAGGAAGAAGAAGGTGGTGAAGAAGGCCAGCGCCACGGCGGTCAGCACCTCGACGGCGATCTGCGCGCCGGTCAGGCTGGCCGAGGTGATCTGGTCGGTGTTGGTGGTGATCGCCTTGCCGATCTGGTCGGCGTAGTCGTTGATCTGCTGCTGGGTCAGGTGCAGCGGCCCGGTGCTCAGCCAGTCCCGCAGCTGGTCGACGCCGTCCTTCACCTTGCTGGTGACCGTCGACAGGTTGGTGGACACCTGCCAGACCACGAACCAGCCGACCAGCCCGATTCCGGCCAGACCGCTCAGGAACACCCCGCCCGCCGCCAGCGAGCGCGGCACCCCGTGCCGGCGCAGCCAGGAGACCGTCGGCTCCAGCAGCGCGGAGATCAGCAGCGAGGCCAGCACCGCGAAGGCGACCAGCCGCAGCATGTCGACGATGTAGAAGACGACGTAGAGCGCGCCGCCGAGCAGCAGCAGCCGCCAGGTCGACTCGGCGGCCACCCGCAGCCCCCAGGGCACGGCCTCGGCCGGGGTGGCGGGCCGGCCGGGGTGGTACTCCCGCGCCAGGCCGGGCGGTGCCACCGGCGAGGGGGCCGCCGGGGCGGCGGCCGGCACCGCGGCGGGTTCGACCCGCGGGGCCGGCACCGGATCGGGCGCCTCGGCCAGTGCGGGGACGGCGAGCTCGTGCGGATCGGCCGCCATCGCGGCGCGCCGGCGCCGTTCGATCACGGCGGCCGCGCTCGCCACCACGGCCATGCCCTTGGCCACGGCCTTGAAGGCCTTTCCGCCCCGCGCCATCCTCGCTACCACCGCTCCCCTGCTGAGCCGCCGTGCCCGGCGGTACGCCGTGGGTCCCGCCACGGCCGTCAGGGATGACGCTACCCGGCGGCGGCCCGGCCAGTCCGGCCCCCGCCGGGTTCGGCTCGAACAACCTCGCCATCAAACCGGGGCAAAACGCCAGGTTTCAGATGGTTTCGGACCGAGATCGCTGGGGAGGAGTCGGGACGAGGCCCCCAGGGGAGAGCGAGGCCTCGGGCCACGGACCAACTGTCGGCGGACCGGCCGGCGCGGGAAGCAACCAGGACCCCTTCCCGCGCCCCGCGTCCGCACCGGGCCCGCACCGCCCGCAGGCGCACTGGTCAGCGCAGCCCGGGCGGCGCGGCCCGACCCGGCTCCCGGTGGGCGGGAACGCGACGGGCCCCCCGGCCCGGGGGGGGGGGGGGGGGGCGGGCCGGGGGGGCCGGGGGGGGGCGCCCGGGGGGGGGGGGGGGCGGGGGTAGAGGTTTGTGTGGAGGAG
>NZ_JBHWIO010000012.1:20703-56101 GCF_042732075.1 Kitasatospora sp. NPDC059812 | reverse complement strand
GCCGGCCTCCGGGGGGGGCTATCTGGGCGGGCCGCCGGGGGCGGGGGGGGCAGCCGCGCCGGCCGGGGGCCGTACGGGAGTGCACCGCCGGGCGGTGGCGGCTCCTAGTACCAGTTGTGGGACTGCCAGAACGACCAGGCGCCACAGGGGCTGCCGTAGCGGCTGTTCATGTAGCCCAGGCCCCACTTGATCTGGGTGGCCGGGTTGGTGCGCCAGTCGGCACCGGCCGAGGCCATCTTGGTGCCGGGCAGCGCCTGGACCAGGCCGTACGCGCCGGAGCTCCGGTTGGTCGCGGTGTAGTCCCAGCCGCTCTCGCGCTTCACGATCTGGCTGAAGCACTGGAACTGGGTGTCGTCACCGACGACCTGCCGGGCGATGTCCTGGACGGATCCGGGGCTGGTCGAGACCGGCGGGGCGCTGTTGTCGGTGGCGGCCATCGCCGAACGCGCCTTGGAACGGTTGGCAGCGGCCTCGTCGGCCTTGCGCTTGTCCTCGGCGGCCTTGGCAGCCTTGTCCGCGTCGGCCTTGGCCTGGGCATCGGCCTTCGCCTGGGCGTCCGCGGCGGCCTTCTGGCGCGCGGCCTCCTCAGCGGCCTTCTGCTCGGCGGCGGCCTTGGCCGCGGCGTCGGCGGAGGCCTGCTGGGCGGATGCCTGCTGGCCGATGTTGTCACTGATGGTCTGCGCCTGGGCGCCAGAGGGGACTTCGGCAAGCAGGGTCGCGCCCGCGACGTCGACCGTCTGCGTCGTCTTGCCCTCGCTGCCCGAGGCCACACCCACGACGGCACCGACAGCGGTGACGGCGGTGGCGGAGGCCACAGCGACTCCCCGGACCGAGATCCGAGTCACATGGATTCCTTCCAGCATCGCCCACGCGTGACCGTGCGGGCGCAACATGCCCCTTGGCACTGACCTCCGCAGGTGCTCTGGTCACGGGAGGTGCTGGCCCGGCGTCCGGCCGAGGTGAGGCGACCGGGCGTTGGAATCGGGCGGCGTACGGCTCATCGGTCTTCAATTATGCGTCCACCGACCGGAGTTGGTGGACCATCCGGGGCCGGACTCGTGGAGTCCGGAAGCCCTGCCACGCCGTACGCGGGGCCTGACAGAACCCTCACCATGCCGCACCGGACGCTGTCGACGCAATTCCCGTTCGCGTGGCGCACGTCACATTCACCGCACGGGAGTTCTTCGGACGGAAAGCACTCGATGTGATGAAAGGGATGAGGGCCCGCCCCGTCAGGAGCGGGCCCCGCATCAAGAGTTGACCGTATTGTCCGACTATGTCCTGGTCAGGGACGGATCACGGGTGGATGTCCTCCAGCATCTCCGTGACCAGCGCCGCGATCGGCGAACGCTCCGAGCGGGTGAGCGTGATGTGCGCGAAGAGCGGATGCCCCTTCAGCTTCTCCACCACCGCCACCACACCGTCGTACCGGCCCACCCGGAGGTTGTCGCGCTGCGCCACGTCGTGGGTGAGCACCACCCGCGAACCCTGGCCGATCCGGGACAGCACCGTCAGCAGGACGTTCCGCTCCAGCGACTGGGCCTCGTCCACGATCACGAAGGCGTCGTGCAGCGAGCGGCCCCGGATGTGGGTCAGCGGCAGCACCTCCAGCATCCCGCGGGAGATCACCTCCTCGATCACGTCCGGGGTGGTGACGGCGGAGAGGGTGTCGAAGACCGCCTGCGCCCAGGGGCTCATCTTCTCCGTCTCGGAGCCCGGCAGGTAGCCGAGCTCCTGCCCGCCGACCGCGTACAGCGGCCGGAAGACCATCACCTTGCGGTGCTGCCCCCGCTCCAGCACCGCCTCCAGCCCCGCGCACAGCGCCAGCGCGGACTTGCCGGTGCCCGCCCGGCCGCCCATCGAGACGATGCCGACGTCCGGATCGAGCAGCAGGTCCAGCGCCACCCGCTGCTCGGCGCTGCGCCCGCGCAGCCCGAACGCCTCGCGCTCGCCGCGCACCAGCCGGACCCGGCCGTCGCCGGTCACCCGGCCGAGCGCCCGGCCGCGCTCCGAGGTGAGCACCAGACCGGTGTGCACCGGCAGCTCGTCCGCCCCCTCGACGTCCACCGCGGCGTCGTGGCCGGCCGCGAACAGCGCGTCCACCTGCTCCGCCGGGACGTGCAGCTCGGACATCCCCGTCCAGCCGGAGGTGATGGCGAGCTCGGCCCGGTACTCCTCGGCGAGCAGGCCCACCGAGCTGGCCTTGATCCGCAGCGGCAGGTCCTTGGAGACGACCGTGACGTCGTACCCCTCGGCCTGGAGGTTGCGGGCGACCGCGAGGATCCGCGAGTCCGCCTCGCCGCCGCCGACCCGGTAGCCGGCCGGCAGTATCGACAGGTCGGAGTGGTTGAGCTCGACCCTGATCGTGCCGCCGAGCTCGCCGACCGGGATCGGCTCGTCGAGCCGGCCGTGGCGGATGCGGTAGTCGTCGAGCAGTCGCAGCGCCTGGCGGGCGAAGTAGCCCAGCTCCGGGTGGTGCCGCTTGGCCTCCAGCTCGGTGACGACCACCACCGGCAGGACGACCTCGTGCTCCTCGAAGCGGGTCATGGCGAGCGGGTCCGCCAGGAGCACGCTGGTGTCGAGAACGTACGTGCGCCGGTCTGGCGTCCGGCGGCTCTTGGAACTGACCACTAGGCCTCCAGAGCGGATGACCCTGCGTCATCCGCGGCAAGCCGGCCCCCGCTGCCCCGGTGGCCTCGGGACCGGACTGCCTGGAGTATTCCCAGGCGAGGGGCGGTGCATTCGCGCCCCCGGCGAACTGACGGATCATTGCCGGTGAACGTTTGGCCTCACCAGGGCTCCGGGTAGGCCAGCCCTACGGCGGTCACTTCACCCGTTCAGAGGCCCAGTCGCCGGTTGCGCTGCTCGAACGCCCGCAGCGCCCGCAGGAAGTCGACCTTGCGGAAGGCCGGCCAGTACGCCTCGCAGAAGTAGAACTCGCTGTGCGCGCTCTGCCAGAGCAGGAAACCGGACAGTCGCTGCTCGCCCGAGGTGCGGATGATCAGGTCCGGGTCGGGCTGGTTGCGGGTGTAGAGGTGCTCGGCGATGTGCTCGACGTCGAGGATCTCGGCCAGTTCCTCGATCGAGGTGCCGCGCCCGGCGTGCTCCTGGAGCAGCGAGCGGACGGCGTCGGCGATCTCGTGCCGGCCCCCGTAGCCGACCGCGACGTTGACCGTGATGCCGTCGATGTCGGCGGTCTCCTCCGCGGCCCGCTTGAGCACGTCGGCGGTGTGCTGCGGGAGCAGGTCCAGCGCGCCGACCGGGTGGACCTTCCAGCGGCGGGCGGCGGCCAGCCCGGTGACGGCGTCCTCGATGATGCCCAGCAGCGGGACGAGCTCGTCGGCGGGGCGGTCGAGGTTGTCGGTGGAGAGCATCCAGAGGGTGACGACCTTGACGTGGGTCTCGTCGCACCAGCCGAGGAACTCGCTGATCTTGTCGGCGCCGCGCTGGTGGCCGTACACGGTGGTGCCCCCGGCGGCCTTCGCCCAGCGGCGGTTGCCGTCCAGGATCACGCCGATGTGGTGCGGGGTGCGGGCGAGGTGGACCTCGACCCGGCGGCCGTAGAGCCCGTACATCCCGCCCAGCAGGGTACGCAGACCCGGCGTCCGTTCGGCGACATCGCGCAGACCCATGATTCCCGGCCCCTCCGTGCTCGTTCAGCTGGTGCGTCAACGCCCCGGCGCAGCCTACTCCGGCGGGCAGGCACACGGTAAAGCCGCAGGTAGCGGTCTGGTCACGGTCCTGTACGGAGTCCGTCCCGGCGGGCGTGTCGCGGGCCTTCCCCGGCGGCTCCGACGGCGGACACGGAACGGTCTCCGAATCCTTAAAGAATCCGTAAGCCGACTGTCCAATGCTTGACGACCGGCAATGGTCTAGTCCAGCTTTTGATCCAAGGCGGAACGAACCCCACGGTCCCGCCCCACCCCCACGCACCACCGTGCACCACCATGCACCACCGCGGTCGCCCACCCCCACGTACGACGACCCCACGCACCACGACGGACCTCCCCTCCCCCACACGCGGCCGCCGCGCCCCCCACCGCGGCGGCCGCTCCCTCCCCAGGAGCGTCACCCCATGGCCCGTACGCTGAACCAGCCCGCGCACAAGCGCCGGCGCAGCCCCCTCCCGGCCGTCGCGGCCGGCGCCACCGCCCTCGCCCTGGCCGGCGGCGGCCTGGCCCTCTTCGCCGGCGGCGCCAGCGCGGCCGTCGGCAACCTGGTCACCAACGGCGGCTTCGACAGCGGGCTGGGCGGCTGGAACTGCGCCGGCGCGGCGACCACCGTCTCCTCCCCGGTCCACTCCGGCACCGGCGCGCTGCAGGCCACCCCGGGCGCCGGCGACACCGCCGAGTGCACCCAGACCATCAGCGTGCTGCCCAACACCAGCTACACGCTGAGCGCCTGGGTCCAGGGCCCGTACGTCTACCTCGGCGCGCGCGGCACCGGCGGCACCGACCCGTCCAGCTGGTCGAACCAGAACAGCTGGAACCAGCTGTCCTCCACCTTCACCACCGGCGCGAACGCCACCAGCGTCACCGTCTACCTGCACGGCTGGTACGGCCAGAGCGCCTACCTCGCCGACGACGTGAGCCTGATCGGCCCCGGCGGCCCGTCCACCCCGAGCCCGACCGCCACCGCCACCCCGTCGCCGACCGCCACGCCCACCGCGACCTCCTCCCCCACCGCGACCGGCACGCCGACGGCCACCGCCACCCCGACCGCGACGCCCACCCAGACCGCCACGCCGACCCCCACGGCCACCGCGACCTCCACCACCCCGCCCGCCACCGGCCTGCCCGCGCACGCCGTCACCGGCTACTGGCAGAACTTCGACAACGGCTCGACCCCGCAGCGCCTCGGCGACGTGCAGAGCGCCTACGACATCATCGCGGTGTCCTTCGCCGACTCCGTGCCCACCCAGACCGGCGCGATCAGCTTCACCCTCGACCCCGGCCTGTCCAAGGCCCTCGGCGGCTACAGCGACGCGCAGTTCCGCGCCGACATCAAGGCCAAGCAGGCGGCCGGCAAGAAGGTCGTCCTCTCCATCGGCGGCCAGAACGGCGCGATCACCGTCGGCGACGCCACCGCCGGCAACAACTTCGCCAACAGCGCCTACGCGATCATCAAGGACTACGGCTTCGACGGCATCGACGTCGACCTGGAGAACGGCGTCCAGGCCGGCCCGCTCGGCAACGCGCTGCACACCCTCCAGGCCAAGGTCGGCCCCGGCTTCATCCTGACCATGGCGCCCGAGACGATCGGGATGTACAGCACCGCCGGCGCCTACTTCCAGCTGGCGCTGAACACCAAGGACATCCTCACCGTCGTCAACACCCAGTTCTACAACTCGGGCGGCATGAACGGCTGCGACGGCAAGGTCTACAACCAGGGCACCATCGACTTCATCACCTCGCAGGTCTGCACCCATATCCAGGGCGGCCTGCGGCCCGACCAGGTCGGCATCGGTGTCCCCGCCTCCGCGAAGGCGGCCGGCGGCGGCTACGTCTCGCCGACCGTGGTGAACAACGCGCTGGACTGCCTGGCCACCGGCAACAACTGCGGCAGCTTCGTCCCGCCGGCCAAGTGGCCGACCATTCGCGGCGCGATGACCTGGTCCACCAACTGGGACGCCAACAACGGCAACGCGTTCTCCAACGCGGTCGGCCCGTTCGTCCACAAGATGCCGTAACCCCCCACCGCCAATCCCCCACCGGCGCGCCGCTCCTTGAGGGTGGGGCCTGCGCGCCGGCGGCGGGGCCCGCCGTACCCGACCCGGTACGGCGGGCCCTCCCGCGTCCGGGCCGGTCCGGGCGCCACCGGGCCCAGGCGCTACCGGGCCAGCACCGCCAGCAGCGTGCCGAGCAGCAGGAACGGTCCGACCGGGAGGTCGAGCCCGCGCACCGGGCGGCGGCGGGCCAGCGCGACGGCGGCCCGCAGGATCGCCCAGAGCCCGGCGAGCACCACCGCTGCGAACAGCCCGCCGACCGCCACCGGCCAGCCGTACCAGCCGAGCAGCCCGCCCAGCGCGAACCCCAGCGGGGAGTCACCCGGGCCCAACGCGCCGATCCAGACCGCCAGTTCGAGCAGCGCCCCGACCGCGAGGGCCACCAGCAGGCAGCGCAGCAGCACCCCCGGGCGCCCCGCCACCAGCGCCGCCACCAACAGCAGGGCGGCCACCCCACCGGCCAGCGGCAGGGTCAGCCGGTACGGCAGCCGGCGCACCCGGGCGTCGACGAAGCCGAGCACCACGCCGAGCCCGGCCGCCCAGCCCAGCGCCGCGGCCGACGGCCCGTCCGCCGCGTACGCCAGGCCGGCGGCGACCACGGCCGCCACCAGCTCCACCGACCAGGCCCCCGCGCCCAACCGCTCCCGGCAGCCCGGACAGCGCCCGGTCGGCGGCAGCAGCCGCACCTCGCGCCCGCACAACGGGCAGGCACCGCACCAGGGTTCGCCCTCCGGC
Organism: Kitasatospora sp. NPDC059812; assembly: GCF_042732075.1. Lineage (NCBI taxonomy): Bacteria > Bacillati > Actinomycetota > Actinomycetes > Kitasatosporales > Streptomycetaceae > Kitasatospora > Kitasatospora sp. NPDC059812. Next base: position 49,641 of record NZ_JBHWIO010000012.1, on the reverse strand, counting down.
ACGGCGAACCGGGCGACCAGCCCGCGTAGCAGCGGAGCCACCAGAAATCCGGCCAGCACCGCACCGACTGCGGCTACCATCACCGGCGCACCCCCTTTTCGATCAACGCCCGCACGTCCGTGCGGCACCCGGGGACCGGGCGGGGCGCACCGACCACATCATCCAACGGGGGAACGACCATGACGAAGACCCAGTCCATCCGGAGAATCGCGGCCGGCCTGCCGGCGGCGGCGCTCGTCCTGGCGCTGTCGGCCTGCGGGCCGGACAACGCCGACCCGGCAGCCGCCCCGAGCGCCCCGACCGCGCCGCCCACCGGCGCCGCCAGCGCCTCCGGCGCCGCCACGGCTCCCGGCGCCCCGACCGGCGCCGCGGCCCCCACCACCCCGGGCGCCCCGGCGGCCCCGACCACCCCGGCCGGACCGCAGCCGTCCGTCACCGCCGGCGGCAACAACGTCACCCAGGTCAGCTACGACCGCCCGCTGCCGCTCGGCAGCGCCGGCCGCTACGTCGGCAAGAGCTCGGTGGTGGACGCCGCCGCGGTCTCGATCGTCAAGGGCACCGCCGCGGAGATCGCCCCGTTCAACCTCCCGTCGACGACCACCAGCGGCAAGACGCCGTACTACGTCACCGTCTCCTTCACCAACCGCACCGGCGCCCCGCTGGCCGAGGACGCCTACATGATGCGGGTCTGGGTGAAGCCCAAGGACCACTCGGCGGGCGCGCTGCCGGCCGCGACCCTGCAGAAGGCGATCCCGCAGTGCGACACCCGGTCGCTGGTCACGCTCGCGGACGGGCAGTCCGTCAAGCTGTGTGCCGTCTATCTCGTCCCGAACGAGGCCCCGCCCAGCTTCCTCACGTACGGGAACATCCTGGACACCGCGCCCCTGGTTTGGAAGGTCGGCTGACACCCCCGCCTGCCGATCCAAGGAGGCCGCTCCGGGCGGTCCGGTGCGCGTCCCGGGACGCGCACCGGAGTGCCCGGAGGTGCCCCTAAAGTAGGCAGGCATGCAGGTCATCCAGTCCAGCAAGCTCGCCAATGTCTGCTACGGCATCCGCGGCCCGGTACTCGACGAGGCGATGCGGCTGGAGGAACAGGGCCACCGCATCCTCAAGCTCAACACCGGCAACCCCGCCGTCTTCGGCTTCGAGGCACCGCCGGAGATCCTCCAGGACATCCTGCGCAACCTCTCGACCGCGCACGGGTACGGCGACTCCAAGGGCCTGCTCGCCGCCCGCCGCGCCGTGGTCATGCACTACGAGGACCGCGGCCTGCACGGGCTGAGCGTCGAGGACGTCTTCCTCGGCAACGGCGTCTCCGAGCTGATCCAGCTGGCCATGACCGCCCTGCTGGACGACGGCGACGAGGTGCTCGTCCCGGCGCCCGACTACCCGCTGTGGACGGCCTCGGTCTCGCTGGCCGGCGGCACCGCGGTGCACTACCGCTGCGACGAGCAGGCCGAGTGGTACCCGGACCTCGCCGACATCGAGGCCAAGGTCACCGACCGGACCCGGGCCATCGTGGTGATCAACCCGAACAACCCGACCGGCGCGGTCTACCCGCGCGAGGTGCTGGAGGGCATCGTCGAGATCGCCCGCCGGCACCGGCTGGTGGTCTACGCGGACGAGATCTACGACAAGATCCTCTACGACGACGCCGAGCACGTCCCGCTGGCCACCCTGGCGCCCGACCTTTTCTGCGTCACCTTCAACGGCCTGTCCAAGGCGTACCGGGTCGCGGGCTTCCGCTCCGGCTGGATGGTGCTCTCCGGCGACCGGCAGCGGGCCCACAGCTACATCGAGGGCCTGGCCGTGCTGGCCTCGATGCGGCTGTGCGCCAACATGCCCGCCCAGCACGCGGTGGCCGCCGCGCTCGGAGGGCGGCAGTCGATCCGCGACCTGGTGCTGCCCGGCGGGCGGCTGCTCGCCTCGCGCGACGCGGCGTACCGGCTGCTCAACGAGATCCCGGGGGTCAGCTGCGTCAAGCCCAAGGGCGCGCTGTACGCGTTCCCGCGGCTGGACCCGAAGGTCTACAAGATCAAGGACGACGCCCAGATGGTGCTGGACCTGCTGCGCTCCCAGCGCATCCTGCTGGTCCAGGGCACCGGCTTCAACTGGCCCGAGCCGGACCACTTCCGGCTGGTCACGCTGCCCCGGGCGGAGGAGATCACCGACGCGGTGACCCGGATCGGCGACTTCCTGAGCGGCTACACCCAGCCGTAACGCCGGAACAGCTGCACGCAGCCGCAGCCCCCGCGCGCGGCGCGCGGCGCCCGGCGCGCGGGGAAAGCACTACGGCCGGAGTCCCGGCCCGGGCGGTCTCCTTGGTCGGGGAAAGACCGTCCGGGGGAACTCCGGCCGTCCTGTCACTCGGCGGGCGCGCGGTTCGTGCCGCGCGACCGCCTCTCGCTCTGCTGAGGCTCAGGCTCAGCCGAGACGCGCGACGAGGCTCCGGTACTCGTCCCACAGCTCCTTCGGGGTGTGGTCTCCGAACAGCTCCAGGTGGGCCGGCACCAGCGCGGCCTCCTGGCGCCAGATGTCGGCGTCCACGGTGAAGAGCAGGTCGAGGTCCTCCTTGGACAGCTTCAGGTCGCCGAGGTCGAAGCCGTCGACGGTCGGCAGCACGCCGATCGGGGTCTCGACGCCCTCGCCGGTACCCTCCAGGCGCTCGACGATCCACTTGAGGACGCGGCTGTTCTCGCCGTAGCCCGGCCAGACGAACGCGCCCTCGGCGTTCTTGCGGAACCAGTTGACGTAGTAGATCTTCGGCAGCTTCTCGGCGTCCGCCTGGGCGCCGACCTTCAGCCAGTGGGCGAAGTAGTCGCCCATGTTGTAGCCGCAGAACGGCAGCATCGCGAACGGGTCGCGGCGCAGCTCGCCGACGGTGCCCTCGGCGGCGGCGGTCTTCTCGGACGCGATGTTGGCGCCGAGGAAGACGCCGTGCTGCCAGGTGAAGGACTCGGTCACCAGCGGGACGGCGGTGGCGCGGCGGCCGCCGAACAGGATCGCCGAGATCGGCACGCCCGACTGGTCCTCCCACTCGGGGGCGATGGTCGGGCACTGCGCGGCCGGGACGGCGAAGCGGGCGTTCGGGTGGGCGGCCGGGGTGCCGGACTCGGGGGTCCAGTCGTTGCCGCGCCAGTCGGTGAGGTGCGCCGGGGGCTCCTCGGTCAGGCCCTCCCACCACACGTCGCCGTCGTCGGTCAGCGCGACGTTGGTGAAGACCGTGTTGCCCCACAGGGTGTCGATGGCGTTGGCGTTGGTGTCCACGCCGGTGCCGGGGGCGACGCCGAAGAAACCGGCCTCGGGGTTGATCGCGTAGAGCTGGCCGTCGGCGCCGAAGCGCATCCAGGCGATGTCGTCGCCGATCGTCTCGACCTTCCAGCCCGGGACGGTCGGCTGGAGCATGGCCAGGTTGGTCTTGCCGCAGGCCGACGGGAAGGCGGCGGCGACGTACTTGACCTCGCCGGACGGCGGGGTGAGCTTCAGGATCAGCATGTGCTCGGCCAGCCAGCCCTCGTCACGGGCCATGGTCGAGGCGATGCGCAGTGCGTAGCACTTCTTGCCGAGCAGGGCGTTGCCGCCGTAGCCGGAGCCGAAGGACCAGATCTCCCGGGTCTCCGGGAAGTGCGAGATGTACTTGGTGCTGTTGCACGGCCACGGCACGTCCGCCTGGCCCTCGGCCAGCGGGGCGCCGACGGTGTGCACGGCCTTGACGAAGTCGCCGTCCTCGCCGAGCTGGTCCAGCACCGCCTTGCCCATGCGGGTCATCACGCGCATCGACACGGCGACGTAGGCGGAGTCGGTGATCTCGACGCCGTACGCGGCCAGCGGGGAACCGACCGGGCCCATCGAGAAGGGCACGACGTACATCGTGCGGCCCTTCATCGCGCCGCGGAACAGTCCCTTCTCGCCCTGGAAGACCTCCCGCATCTCGGCCGGGGCCTTCCAGTTGTTGGTCGGACCGGCGTCCTTCTCCTGCTCGGAGCAGATGTAGGTGCGGTCCTCCACGCGCGCCACGTCCGTCGGGTCCGAGGCGGCGTAGTAGGAGTTGGGGCGCTTTTCCTCGTTGAGCTTCTTGAAGGTGCCCTGAGCCACCAGCAGGTCCGCGAGGCGCTGGTACTCCTCGTCGGAGCCGTCGCACCACTCGATGCGGTCCGGCTGGGTGAGCTCGGCGATCTCGTTCACCCACGCGAGCAGGCGCTGGTGGCGGGTGGGCGCGGAGGCGCTGAGAGCAGAGATCTCGTACGACACGATCGCTCCGTTTCACACCATCTCGGCGAGGAGGTGGCGTAGCGGGGGTCTGAGGGTGCTTGCAGCGTAGCTCCGGCTTCGACGCCAAACTGAGGCACAGCGTCGAAATTGACTCATCTTTTACTACAGTAAGTATGATTACCGGCCAGTAATAGGTCGTCCACATCCCGGCCCGGACGCCCCCGCAGGCACCTCGAACACTCCAAAACGTCCAAGAGTGATGATCGCCACTTTCCTACGCGTCAGTAACCTACGGCCCCGTAGGTAGCGGGTAGCATGCTGCGCATGACTGCTGAGCTCGTCGAGAGCACGGAGAACGAGGGCGCGGAGAACGAGGCCTCGGAACGCAAGCCGAAGTGGCGCGGCTGGCTGCACGCCGGGATGTTCCCCGCCACCGTCGCCGCCGGGATCGTGCTGATCTGCCTGGCCGACTCCACCCCCGCCAAGATCGCCTGCGCGATCTACTCGATCAGCGCCTGGCTGCTGTTCGGGGTCAGCGCGGTCTACCACCGCTTCGACTGGGGCCCGCGCGGGGACGCCGTGCTGCGGCGGCTGGACCACGCGAACATCTTCCTGATCATCGCGGGCACCTACACGCCGTTCACGATCCTGCTGCTCAAGGGCGCCGACCAGCAGGTGCTGCTCTGGGTGGCCTGGGGCGGCGCGCTGGCCGGAATAGCGTTCCGGGTGTTCTGGGTCGGCGCGCCGCGCTGGCTGTACACGCCGGTGTACATCGCGCTCGGCTGGGCCGCCGCCTTCTTCCTGCCGGACTTCCTGCACGCCGGCGGCGTCGCCGTCCTGGTGCTGATGATCGTCGGCGGAGTGCTCTACAGCATCGGCGGCGTGGTGTACGGGCTCAAGCGGCCCAATCCGTCACCGCGCTGGTTCGGCTTCCACGAGGTGTTCCACGCCTTCACCCTGGGCGCGTTCATCGTGCAGTACGTCGGGGTCTCACTGGTGGCGTACAGCGCGGCCGGCTGAACCCGGCGCGCCACGGCGGGCGGCCGCGCGGTCCACGGACCGGGCGACCGCCCGTTCCGCTGTCCAGGGGCGCTCGTACGGCGCCCGGCCCTGCGGGCGGCGCGAGTACGGCGGGTGGTCCGCCGCGCCGGCCTCCGGCCACGGCTCCACCGCCGGCCCGGCGGTGCGGCCACGCGCCTGCCGGGCGTCCAGCGCCTCGCGGGCCCGGCGGCAGCGCTCGCAGTGCGCGGCGTCCGGGGTGACGGCCGACGGCCGGTGCCCCCGCGGGGCGGCCGGCCGGTGCAGCGCCCGCCAACGGCGACCCACGTAGACCATGAGCAGCAGCACCTCGACCCCGGCGACGACCAGGACCAGCATCGCCCCGTTGATCAGATAGGCCGCGACCACGGCGAGCGCGGACGCCACCACCACCGCCGCACTCCACACCTGGGCGCTCGACTCCCTACCGGCCATTCGACTCCCCTTTCCCGGCGCCGGGCTCGTGGTCGGCTCCGGCCGCCCCACCCCTTCTCCGCTCTCGGCACGCGTCAGTCAGCACTGACCGATTGCCACATGGTATCTACCGTCCGTCACCCGGAGCTGCCCCCGGGCGGCGAACGACAGATCAACGTTGCGTCAATTCCTTGTGCGGAAGCATTACTTCCAGGACACACCACGCAGCGCGCCCGCTCGGCTACAGGTTGACGCGCCGGGGGCCGCACGCAGCACGGCGGGGCCCGGCTGTATCAGCCGGACCCCGCCGCATGTCTCGCATGGCGTACGTGTCGTGCACGTCGCACACGTCGCACACGTCGTGCATGTCGTACCCGAGAGGCCCTACCCCCGTCGGACACCCGCCCTGCGCCGCACGGCCGCACCCGCGCCCACGAGCGCGGTGACGCCCAGGGCCGCGGCCGCCGTCACGGCCGGCAGCGCCGAACCGCCGACCGCCGCCCGCTCCTGGTCGGCCGCCAGCTGGTAGCCGCCGCCCTTGCCCTCCCGGTCGTACGCCGAGCCGGGCAGCTTGTCCCCGTACCGCTCGTGCACCAGCTTCTGGTACGCGGCCAGCGACACCCCGCCCGCGCCCACCGAGCGCCGGGCCTCGTCGTCCAGCGGCAGCACCCGGCCGTCGCGCAGCACGTACCAGGCGTTCACCTGCGGCTCGCGGAACGCCGTACCACCCCCGCCGCCGGCCGCCTTCGCCGCGTAGTCGCTCTCGTCACCGCCGGAGGCGATGTTGACCACCCGCCAGGAATCACCCTGCCGGATCGTCCACACCGAGGCCGTCTGACCGTCCGCCGCGACCACCTTGCTCGCGGTGAACTCGGCCTTCGCCACCGGCGCACCCGGGGCGCCGGCCACGAAACCCGCGTCCAGGGTGTACACCGGCACGGTGTCGCCGGCCAGCCGCGGCGCGGCCGCGCTCGCCGCCTGCGCCTCCTGCGCCGCACCGATGGTCAGCTGCTGGGTCGGCGGGACGCCCTTGCGGGCGAAGAAGTGGCCCACCTTGTCGAGGACGGCCTGGTCCTGGACCACGCCACGAGCGTTCGCCAGGTCCGCGGCGGGCACCGGCACCGGGGCGCCGGCCGGCCCGTCCGCGTGCGCGGCCGGGGCCAGCGCCAGCCCGAGGCCAGCGGCGAGCAGGGCGGTGACGGCGGCCCGACGGGCCTTTCCGAGGTCAGTCATGGTCGCCCTCACGCGCCGATCCGGTACAGGGAGTGGGTCCACGAGAACGTGTTGTTGTTCACGTAGTAGTTGTAGTCCGCCCAGTTGTAGCGGTAGTTGGACGGCCACGGGTCGCCCCAGTACACCCAGTTGCTGCTGGTGTCGTAGCCGTAGACGACGTGCATGTGCCCGCCGCCGGAACTCCACTGGATCCGGGTCTCGATCGGCCGGTTCGCGTCCACCTCGGCCTGCACCGTGCTGTAGCGCAGGTAGCCGGTGACGTACGAACCCGGGTTGATGCCGGCCCAGTCCAGCCCGTTCTGCACATCGGCCAGCGAAGCCTGGCTGTTGGGGCAGCTGGAGTTGGCCGAACGGCCGAACGCGGCGTTGCAGAACTGGTTCTGGCTGTAGTTGTAGCCGAACCAGGTGGCGATGGTGTTCCCGCTCGCCGCCCAGCACCAGTTGGTCTGCTGTTGCTGCTGCATGGTGATGTTGAGCTTCTTGAACGTGCCGGCCAGATCGGCCGTGCTGCCGGGCGCGGCAGCCTGGCGAACCTGCGCCGGGGCGCGGTCCTGGACGGGAGCGAGGTCCTGGGCGGGGGCGGCGAGCGCCGGAGCGGCCGCCACCGCGGTCAGCGCCGGGCCCAGCACGCCGAGGGCGAGCAGCGAGACCGCGCGGCGCAGCCGTATCCGTGGAACTGGCATGGGGGAAATGCCTCCTTGCACAAGCGGAGCGAGGTGCTGTGTGGGGGCGCGGTCCGGATCGCGCCATGAGCATCCCGCCGCCCCCGGAGGCCGGTCAACGACCCTAAGGACCACCACAGTTCAGGTGTGAACGACCGGTCACAGGTGTGAACGCCACCCCGAAAACCCCCGCGTGGCACACCAGGACCGGTGACAAACCGCCGCCCTGATGTGAATATTCACGGTCAAACACGGTCTGCCCGCACCCGTCCCCCAGGAGGCCGTCATCCACCGCACCGACCAGGCCGACCTCACCGCCGCCCTCCGAACCGGCCCCTTCCACCTCGCCCTGCGCACCGCCATCGCCACCCGCGGCCTCGCCCTCCACCGCATCCGACGCCACCTCGCCCTGCGCGGCGTCCACGTCGGCCTCACCAGCCTCAGCTACTGGCAACAAGGCCGCCGCCGCCCCGAACGCCCCGAATCCCTCCGCGCCGTCACCGCCCTCGAAGACGTCCTCGACCTCCCCGAACACTCCCTCACCCGCCTGCTCGGCCCCCGCCGCGCCGCCGACACCACCCCCGCCGGCCCACCCGTACGCCCCTACCGCGACCTCATCTCCCCCGCCACCGCCGTCGACGACCTGCTCGCCACCATCGCCGGCCCCCGCGACACCGGCCTGCACACCATCACCCACATCGAACGCATCCGCCTCGGCCCCGACCGCCAACTCGCCCGCCGCGACTCCCAACACGCCCTCCGCGCCCACCGCGACGGCATCGACCGCTACCTCGCCCTCTACCAGGGCGACCCCGGCAGCGACATCACCCGCGTCGGCGTCCGCGCCGAAGAGAACTGCCGCCCCGGCCGCATCCGCCGCGACCAGACCCACCACCTGCTCGTCGCCGAACTCCTCCTCGACCGCCGCCTACGCGCCGGCGACACCCACCTCCTCGGCTACGGCTTCGACGACACCCCCTCCCCCGACCCCAGCTGCGAATACGTCCGCGGCTTCAACTCCGGCGCCGGCCAGTACGTCCTCCAGATCACCTTCCACCCCGCCGCCCTCCCCGTCCGCTGCCACCGCTTCGCCCTCCACTCCCCGGGCGAAGCCCCCTACGAGACGGAGGAACTGACCCTGGACGGCCACCACTGCGTCCACCTGGTCGCAACGGCACTGCGACCGTGCCTGCTGGGAATCAGGTGGGACTGGGAGTGACGGGGGCGGCGTCAGTGCGACCAGTACGTGTCGTCGACGTCGGGTGCGCCCTCGTGACCGGTCAGGCGGGGGCCGACGGGGCTGGTGCCGTAGTCCTTCTCTGGCTGGTAGCGGACCGGGGTCACCTGGGTGCTGATCGACACGTCGAAGTACAGGTCGCTCGGGGTGTTGACCGCCAACAGGTTGAAGCCCGCCGCACCGCGCCCCGGGCAGTTCAGTTCGACGTAGTGCTTCGCCTCGTAACCGACGGTGGAATCCTCCCGCTGGCACCGGTCGCCCCAGAGCTGCGTCAGCTGGTCCAACAACACCGACAACTTCGCCGGGGCCACTTTCGTCCGAAGCCTGGCGGAGAGCATGACCTGGGACAACAGGGCCGGTTCACCGTCCGCGTGCTCCGGATCTCGGTCCACGACATAGCCACTGCCGAAGTAGGCCACCGGCGGGGTTATCGCACCGATGGCCGTCCGCAAGGTCTCGTCGAGTTGCCCCTTCGCCTCGCGCGGGCTCAGCTGGGGGGCTCCCCGGTCTTTCATGGCCATCGGCCCGTAGCCGTTGTAGAACAGCCCCACCCCGGTGGCCAGCACGGCTACCGCCGCCACTGAACACCCGAGTGCCCGGCGCGGCCGCTTCATCGCCCGCCCGTCCGTTTGACGTCCCCGCTGCCGATGACGATGGCCGCGACGTTGTCCAGCGAGGGCCCTCCGCGGCCCGTCAGGTACTTGGTGTGCGCGTCGATGGGGTTGCCCCTGCTCCAGTCGTCGACAGTGAAGCGGTTCGCGTCGAAGTGCTTGCTCGCCGGGTCCCGCCCGTACCAGCGTTCGTCCGGGTCGATGCCGAACTTGGACGGAACGTGCGTCACGACGTCGTTGTCGGCCGCGCCGACCCAGACGTGGCCGGGCGGCAGCTTGAGGTCGGAGGCCTTGTCCACACCTACGCCCGGGCTGCCGATGAAGACCACGTCGTCCGGGGGCGCGTAGTGCGACCCGGGCTGGGTGGCGAGTTTGGTGGCCTGGCCCACCAGGTACGAGCCGTAGCTGTGTCCGACCGCGGTGATGTGCGGCGGCTGGGCGCCCTCGTGGTTCGCCCGCACTCCGCTCAGGAACTTCGCGTACGCCGGAGCTCCGTCCCTGCCCGCCTTGGTCGAGGCGGCCCCCAGGTCGGCTCCGGGCGGGTCGTACCCGAGCCAGACGACCGAGGCGACGGAATGGCCGGCCGGGGCCTTCTTGCTCGCGCTGCGGTAGAGGCTCAGCGCGTTCTCCGCCTCGTTGGTGCCGTCGTGGACGTTTCCCCCCACCCCCAGGCTGCCGGTGTCGGTGGTGATTCCCGGCACGTAAGCCGAGATGTCGGTGGCGGTGTCCGGGTTTCCGTACGAGAGGATCGCCCGGCCCTTGCCCTCGTTGCCGAGGCCCAAGAGATAGATCGGGGGGCGGCTCGGGTCTTTCCCGTCGATCTCAAGCCGGTTGACGATGGGCCCGTAGAGGTCGTACAGGTCCTGCTCTGCGGAGTTCAGCGGTACGTGGTTGGTGCGCTTCTTCATGATGTCGTCCATCAGGAACTTCAGGTGCGCCCGGTTCACCTGGTCCCGTACCTCTGCCGGCACCCCGTCGAGGTTGCCGAGCGTCTCCGGGTGGTGGCTGAGGAACCACTGCTGCCCGTCCGCTCCGAGACCCTTCCACCAGGCGTTGACGTCCGTCGGGGTGGCGTCCTTGCCCGGCATGTTCAGCTTCCAGAGCGGATTGGCCGCCTCGCCGAACTGCAGCAGGTAGACGTCCGCGCTCGCCGTCCTGGCGTCCAGGCCGCTCTTGTCGGTGGCGTGGCCCGTGTACTTCTTGAGTTCTTCGGCCAGCCCCTGGTCGACCCGGGTGGCCTCCGACAGCGCCGCGCCGATCCGCTTGGAGATCTCCTCGGCGGCCGCTTTCTGCTTGGCCTCCCAGTCCGTGCTCTGGAAGGGACTGCTCGCCGGGGGCCAGCTCACCGACCCGCTGTCGTCGACCGACATGCCCTTGGTCTGGGCGTCGACGAGCGCCTTGCGGAGCTTGCCCTGGGCGAGCATGAGGGAGTCGGCGCAGTCCCGCACCTCGGCGCCGATGCAGTGCAGTTCGGTCGCCGCCGCACCCAGCTTGTCGGTGATGCCATCCAGGACCGGAATCGCGGCGGCGGCCGCCGGTCCACTCCACCCGGACCCGTGGACCCGGTCCGCGGTGCCGCTCTTCCAGTCGGCGGCGTGCTGGCCGTACGCCTTGCACAACGCGTCGTAGGCGTCCGCCACCGCGTACAAGTCCGCCAGCTTGGCGTTCTTCAGGCTTGCGAGGTCCATCCCCCAGTCCCCCCGTTACCCATAGGTGTCCCCGGAGCACTCAGGGATACCATAACTCCCGCTATCGATACGGAGATCGGGGGGACATCGTGCCGAGCGACCCAGGATTCACCGTCAAACCCGGCGAGTTGACCGCGGCCGGGAACAGCGCGCTGGCCGTCGCCGGGAAAGTGCCCGACGAGACCGCGAAGTTGGCCGAGCCGAGCGCCAAGGCGGCCGGGAGTCTGGCGGGTTGGCAGAGCGGGGCGGCGTTGCAGGGGTGCGGTGCGGCCTGGAAAGCGATGTTGGACGGCCTGGCCGGTGACATGAAGTCGGCCGGCGGCAATCTGCTGACCTGCGCGCAGACGTATGTGAACGCGGACCATCTGCCGGCACCCGTCGCGACTTCGGCCGCCGACCCCTTCAACACGAAGGTGGTCGGCGGCCGTCCGGTCGACTACGCGTGACTTCCGTCCTGCGTCGTGAAGTCCAGGGTCAGGCAGTCCTCGACCGGCCGGTAGCCGATCTGCTGGTAGATGGAGTTGCTGGTCGGGTTGGCGAGGTCGGTGTAGAGCAGGACCTCGGCCGCCCCCTGAGCGAGGGCATGGGCGGAGGCGGCGGCGGTGACGGCGCTGGCGTAGCCGCGTCCGCGCTGGTCGGTCGGGGTGTAGACGGGGCCGATGCGGGACATGCCGGCGATCACCGGGCTGCTGCCGGCCAGGGCGACGGGGCGGCGGCCGTCCTCCCACAGGTGGAGGCCGCCGGTGGCGATCCGGTCGTCGACGGCCTGGGGGATGTTGGGCAGGTCGACCCCGGCTTCGACGAGGAACTCCTCGTACCAGCGGATCGCCAGTTCGCGGTCGGCCGGTGTGGCGGGTCGGTGGTGGCCGGCGGGCGGGCGGGGCGGGTCGGTCAACTCGCCGAGCCGGTAGAGCCGTTCGTTGAAGCGGACGGACTGGTCGGCGCCGGTGGCGGCGGTCCAGGCCGCGGCGAAGGCCCGGACCGCGTCCGCACCTCCGCCGACGCCGGACACCTCGGTGAACTCGCTCCCGGCGGCGGCCAGTTCGACCGCCAGCTCGGCTGCCGCCGCCGGTGTGCAGGAGAGCCGGGGGCTGAACGGCGGCGTCTGGAGGAAGGCTCCTTCGACCGGGCCGCCGTCCACCGGGCGCCACCAGCCGAAGACCGGTGGCCGCTGCCCGAACACGTCCAGGCCGCGTTCGGCCAGCCGGTGGACGACCGTGAGCAGGATGGTGCTCTCGGCCGGGCGGGCAGCGAGGAATTCTTCCGCGTGGCGCCGGAAGTCGTCGAACGAGCTGCTCAAGGTCCAGGTCATGGCCCATTCTGGCCCGGCCGCGCCCCTCCCACCAGCGGATTATTCGACGACGACGCCCAGCCGCTCGCCGAGGACTGCCGGGTCGGTGGTCGGCGCTTCGCAGGCGAAGTGCCGGCAGACGTAGGCGGCGGGCGCCCCGCCGACCAGCGGCCGGTCCGCCAGCAGCGGCACCTCCGCGCCACCGTCCTCCGCTGAACCATCCGCCGGGCTCTCCACCGGGCGCGCCGACGAACCATCCGCCGGGCCCGCCGGCGAGCCCACCGCGACGACCGCCCCGGGCGCGGTGCCGAGCAGCGCGGCCCGGCGCAGTGCGGCGGTGGCCGGGTCGTCGGCCGGGCCGACGACGGCGACTTCGCGCGGCCCGTCGAGCAGCGCCTCGGCGACGGCGAGGCCCCAGCCGATGAACCGGGGGGCCCGGGACGCGAGCGCGCCGACGATGCCGAGGGCCCGTTCGGCGGCCGTCCGGTGCCGGTCGGAGCCGGTGTAGGCGGCGTAGGTGAGCAGGGCGCCGGCGGCGGCGGTCCAGCCGGACGGGGTGGCGTTGTCGGTGGGGTCCTGGGGGCGCCGGATGAGTTCCTCGGCGTCGTCGGCGGTGTCGTAGAGCGCGCCGGAGGCCTCGTCGGTGAAGTGCTTGAGCACGGTGTCGAGGAGTCCGCCGGCCAGTTGCAGCCAGGCGGCGTCGCCGGTGACGGCGTACAGGGCCAGGAAGCCCTCGGCGGTGTCGGCGTAGTCCTCCAGGACGCCCGCGTTGGTGCCGGCCCGGCCGTCGCGGGAGGTGCGCAGCAGCCGGCCGTCGGGGGTGAGGTGGACGGCGAGCAGCAGGTCGGCGGCGCGTTCGGCGGCCTCGACGAGGTCGGGGCGCTCCAGGAGGGCGCCGGTCTCGGCGAGGGCGGCGATGGCGAGGCCGTTCCAGGCGGCGACGACCTTGTCGTCGCGGGCGGGGGCGGGCCGCCGGGTGCGGGCCTCGAACAGCCGGGCGCGGATGGTCTCGTACTCGGCGAAGTCCTCGGGATCGGCGATGAGTTGGAGGACGGAAGTGCCGTGTTCGAAGGTGCCGCCGGCGGTGACGGTGAACAGCCGGGCGGCGGTGGCCGCGTCGGCGGGGCCGAGCAGGTCGACCAACTGGCCTGGCTCCCACACGTAGTAGGCGCCTTCGGTGGACTTCCCGGTCTCCTCGTCGAGGCTGTCGGCGTCCAGCGCGGATGCGAACGCGCCTTCGGGGGTGCGCAGTTCGCGCAGCAGGAAGTCGGCGGTGGTCAGCGCGGTCCGGCGGGCCAGCGGGGATCCGGTGGCCCGCCACAGGTGCAGGTAGGCGCGCAGCAGCAGGGCGTTGTCATACAGCATTTTCTCGAAGTGCGGCACGACCCAGCCGGCGTCGACCGCGTACCGGGCGAAGCCGCCGCCGAGTTGGTCGTGGATGCCGCCTCGGGCCATCGCCTCGCCGGTGCGGACGGCCATCTCCAGGGCCGCCTCGGAGCCGGTGCGGGCGTGGTGGCGCAGCAGGAACTCGACGACCATGGCCGGCGGGAACTTGGGCGCACCCCCGAAGCCGCCGTGCCGGTCGTCGAACTCCCGGCTGAGGGTGACCAGCGCCTGGTGCAGGTCGGCGCCGGCGGGCGGGTGGTGGGCACCGGCCGAGTAGACGGCGGCGCGCTCGGCGAGGTCGGCCCGGATCCGCCCGGCGACCTCCGCGACCTCCTGCCGCCGGCCCCGCCAGGCGGCGTCGACGCCTTCCAGCACCTGCCGGAAGGACGGCATCCCGTGCCGGGGCTCGGGCGGGAAGTAGGTGCCGAAGTAGAACGGCTCCTTGTCGGGCGTGAGGAACACCGTCATCGGCCAGCCGCCCTGCCCGGTGGCGGCCTGCACGGCCTCCATGTAGACGGCGTCGACGTCGGGCCGCTCCTCCCGGTCCACCTTGACGGCGACGAACCGCTCGTTCAGGTAACCGGCGACCCCGGCATCCTCGAAGCTCTCGTGGGCCATCACATGACACCAGTGACAGGCGGCGTACCCCACACTCAGCAGCACCGGCACCCCGCGGCGCTCCGCCTCCGCGAACGCCTCCGGCCCCCAGGGCCACCAGTCGACCGGGTTCTCGGCATGCTGCAGCAGGTACGGCGAGGTCGCGTCCGCGAGACGGTTCGGCATGCCCCCCATCCTCGCGCATCACACGCCCCGCTCGCGTCAGGCCGGCCCCTGGCCGGGCCGAGCCGGCTGGCCCGTCGGCCTGGTCCGGCCCCGCCGTACCGGCCGGCGATGGACCGAAACCCCGTCGAGGCACGAGACTGGAACCATGCATTCTGCGCCTCCTTCCAGTCCCGCCGTGTCCTCCCGGATGAGTCGGCAGACCAACCGGGACACAGGCGCCGAGCGGGCGGTACGGCAGCTTCTCCACGCCGCCGGGTACCGTTACCGGATCCACTATCCGGTGCCCGGCATGCCCAGGCGCAAGATCGACATCGCGTTCACGCGGGCGAGGGTGGCTATCCTCATCGACGGCTGCTTCTGGCATGGCTGCCCTGAACACGCCACCAGCCCGAAGGCGAACGCACAGTGGTGGCGCCAGAAGCTCGACCGCAACATGGAGCGCGATCGGGAGACGAACGAACAGCTGGCCTCGGCGGGTTGGACCGTCCTCCGCTTCTGGGAGCACGAGTTGCCGGACACCGTCGCATCCCGGGTGACCACGGCGCTGGGACATCGGCAGCCGGACCGCCCACGCCGATCCGGGTCCGAAACCCACCGGTGAACGGTCCGGGGGTGCGTGCTCACCCGGTCACCTTGGGTCACCCGCCGGCTCCGGCCGCCTTTCCCCTGACCGACGCGTCGGCAAACAGCTCCTCGAAGTGCACGACCAGCCTGCGGACCGACTCCTCCGGAGCGCGCTCCTCCTCGGGACCTTCCGGCAGACCCGTCCGGGGCGGCGGAAGCGCCGATCCGGCTTCCTCGATCCAGTCGCGCAGCGACTCCCCGTCGCGTTCCACATCGGGGGCGATGACGTCGTACATCAGCGTCGCCGCGGCGGCGTTGACCGCAGGTGTCAGGGCGTTGACCTCGCGTCCGGTACGGACGGCACCGCTCTCCATCAGCCGTACGAGCGCCAACGCGGTGGGGCGGTGGTCGATGACGTCCAGTCGCAGGGCCGAGTTGAGCATGTCCTGGTTGCCGCACGCCATGGTGACCGGGCGGTAGTCAGGGCCGTCCCGGAACAGCTCGGCCGCCCACCAGAGGCGGGCGAACGACTGCTTGTAATGCGCACCGACGAACTTGTCACGGGCGACACTCCTGCGGGCACCGTCGGCCTTCGGCTCGGGGAGGTGTCGCCAGACGACGTAGTCCGGCGCCACCCCGAGGGCCAGGAACGTCCAGAGTCCCTTCTCTGCGGCCTCCCGACGTGTGAGCCGGAGAGTCTCGTGCAGCCGTGGCGCCAGCCACGCGTCCGCGGCCGTCGGCCGCTCGTCCCGGAACCTGTCCATCGCGTCGTCGATCAGGTCCCGGACCCGGTGCAGTCGAAAGCGCGCGTCCTCGACGGCCAACGGCTCGGACACCTTGTTCAACGCGATGGACGGAACGTCCTCACGTCCTTCGAGCAGTCCTGCGGACAGGAACTCCGCGGCCTGCGCGTCAGTGATCAGAGCGAGCCGTTCCGGCAGGTGCTCAGGGCGGGAAGTCACGCGTGGGTCTCCTGGTCGAGTCGTCCGATGGTGCGGATGGTGGCGGCCAGCGTCTGGGGGACATCGGCCCGGCGTGCGGCCGCGTACTGGATCCGCGGCTGCAGATCGGTCCAGCTCCCCTCTCCGGTGCGCCGGATATGCACCTCGCGGAGAGCCTCCTCCGCCGATCGCCCGGGAACGACGTCCGGAAGCATCTCCCGTAGCACCGCACCTCGCCAGTCGGACGGCAGCAGTGGGGTGCCGTCGTCCTCGATCTCCAGGTCTCCCATGGCCGTGTGGAAGACAGCTGTCCACACATCGGCGCACATCTGGGCCAGCAACATCTCGGCCACAAGACTCTCGACCTTCGAACCCTGACCCTCGACGAGCGCCACGAGCCCCTCGAAGTCCGAGTTCAGCCGGACGACGGGCATCCGCCCCGAGGTGTCGACGATCCACGGCGTGTCCCGGAACCTCCGGAGCCACTCGGCCCCCCGGGCGAAACTCACCGTGGTGACGTCGAGTTGGCGTTCTCTCAGCGGGACGTCGGATGCCACATCGACCATCCAGTCCTGGTCGGTGGAGCCGATGATCCGGCCCGGGACTCCGTCGACGGTGGCGACCACCTGCACGGCAAGGGTCGCCCGGTCCAGATGGATGTCCCGGTCGAGTTCGATCTCCCCCGTCCACTCCCGGTCGCCCCCCAGCCCTGCCGTCAGCCTCGCGACGGTACGGGCATTGGTCACCCCCTCGGTCAGCACGGCGACGACCACGACATCGGCCCAGTGTCCCTTCGACTCGATCTCGCGGACCGGCACGGTCGCCGCCACGGAGAGCCGCGCTGTCCGCCAGTCGGGGCGTTCGGCCCGGCCCAGTGCCACGACCTGTTCGACGACGGAACAGGCCCGAGCATCCAGCTGTTCCCGGGTGCCTCCCGGGCCTCGGAGTCGAACGGCCGTGACGCGTGCCGTCACCGCGCCGGCCAACCGGGGGTACGGGTAGACCTTCACGCGATGTTCCCCCTGTTCTCCTGGAGTTCGACGATCAGGCCGGTCAGGGCCGCCCGCACCGGATGCGTGGAAACATCGGTGATGCCTCGGAAGACGGCACGGCGTGCACCAGGCGCGAAGTGCAGCACGCCGTCGATCACCTCACAGTTGCTGACGGCAACCAGCTCTGCCCACCGGACCACCGGACGGGGGCCGGACCGGACGTCCAGTTTGGCGACCGGGTCCATGCGCCAGGCCTCCTCCCCTGGTGTGACCTTGACCTCCGCGGTGATCCGCCATGCACCGGACTCATCGATCACGGCCTCCAGATCGCTCAGCTTCGGAGGCGCCGCGATGCCCTTCGCCTTGGTGGCGGTCCTGCCGGAGATCTTCAGCCTCTTGGCCACCTTGCTCGCGCCGCCGGGCTTCGACTCCTTCGGGATGGCCACCAGGTCGTGCACGGCCTTGTTGATCTCCGAGGTCATCACCGAGATCCGCCGGTGGGCCGAGGGCGAGAAGCGCATCCTCAACTCCTCCGTCTGTCCCCACTTGTTGTGCTCGGGCGGCTCGGATGACCTCAGGAACTCCTCGGCCTCGGCGGCGAACGGCGCATCGCCCCCGGCAGCCGTACCTGCGAGAAGCACCGCCTGGAAGGGGTTCGTCCCCACCGGGAGGCCTGGCACCCAACTGGTCCTGACCGTCATGCGGTTGCCACGCATAGCGGTGACCCGGTTGATCCTTCCGTCGGCGTCCGTCGACTCCGTGACGAGGAGCACGGCCCGGTGCTCGCCTCCCGTGCCGACGAGTCCGTCCCGCTCGGGGACCTTCAACGGCACCGTGGTGAGCGCCACCTGGCCCGCCTCCGTGATGCGATCCACCGTGGTGCCACTCAGGAAGGCCTGCAGTGCACGAGAGCGTGCGGGCTGGTGTACCTGCGGATCGACTCGTTCCTCTGGTAGGTGCTCCACCCCGTTGCGCAGGGTTCGCACCGAGGCCTCCAGGAGGGGCGGCCGGTCGCCTCCCGATGTCATCGCTGCCCAGAAGTTGCGCCCCAAGGCGCCGACCAGTCTACGGTGCATCCGCTCCAGGCTGTCCTCGTCGTCGCCCCCGTCGCTCTCGCGATCCTGGCCGGCCTCCGCGAGACTGGCGACGTCGTGCGCGCCGACGATCAGGAAGGATGTACCGGGTTCGTCGCCTTCGCGGGTCAGGTACAGACGCTCGACCGTCTCCTCGTCCGCCCACCACGAACGGACGACGTCCGAGTTCTCGGCACCGGCATCCGGGACGCCCAGCCACGCGGGGCCGGCAAACCTCTTTCCGTCCAGCTCTCGCCAGGGCAGGTCAAGACGTCCGACGAGTCTCCGTCGGGTGTTCCCCTCGTGCGGTTCGGAGAGCGTCGAGTTCATCAACACGAGTCCGAGACGGCTCGTCGCCCACAAGGTGGCCTTGCCCAGTCCGTACGAGCCACCCGCCGAGGCGTCGGACTTGCGGCTGTCGAGCTGACGCCGGACGACGGCCGCGAACCGGCCGTCCTCGTAGTCGTCTCCGGTCAGCCCGTTGGCGTTGTAGTCGTCGATGCGCAGGAGGATCAGGCGATCCCGTTCGCGCATCTCGCGCAGGCCCGCGCTGATGACCCGTCCGACCTTCTGATCCTGCGCGGCGGCCGCCTCGTAGTGGGAGCGGAGGTCGTGCCAGTGGATCGCCCGGCGGAACCGGGTGAGGCTGTCACCGGTCAGCTCGTGCAGCGTGTACCGCACCCTGACCGGGCGGTCGTTCCTCCTGTCACGCTCGTCCAGGCTGTTCTGCGTCGCCTCGCGTGCCAAAACCTCCACGTCCGCTTCGAAGGCGAAGGCGGCCGCGTTGCCGTACTCCCGTCCGCCGTCGTCATGACCGGGGCGGTGGTACCAGACCGCCGCCGTCCCGACGGACCCGCCGGGGGAGCCTGCACTTGCTGTGCACTCCGTCCTGATCCCGACGGTCGTGTTCCCTGTGGTCCGGTCGGCGGGCTGCCGACCGTACTCGGTCTCCTCCGAGGCCACTGCTTCATCTCTCCTGTCGGAGCTGCTGTCCGTCCCCGGCGCACCGGGTGTGCCGGAAGGCCGCGTTCCTTCCATGTCAGGCGTGTCCTTCCTCGTCCCCTGGTCTCCGTGTGTCCCGGTCTCCGCTCTCTCCTGGGCGATCGTTCGAGCGCCCCTGGTACGACGGCGCTCCGATCCGGAGTCGTCGAGGTCCAGGCCGAGGTGAATCCTCATGTCCTTGAGTGCGAGCTTCTCGATCTGCCGGATGCGCTCGCGGGTGATCCCGAACCGTCGCCCGATCTCGTCCAGGGTCCAGGATCGGCCGTCGACGAACCCGAATCGCAGCAGCAGGAGTTCGCGGGTCCGGTCCGGGAACGAACACGCGTCGAACATCTGCCGGATCTCCTGCCGTTCGAACGCCGACCACAGCGCCTGCTCCGGGCCGGGCACGGTTCGGAGGTCACCGGCCACCAGGTCCCCGACTGTCGAGTCGACGCCGATGGGGTGTTCCAGCGAGATCACCACGCGTCGGCTCAGGGCCAGGTACTCCGTCACCCGCGTGGGGCTGAGTTCGCACGCCAGGGCGAGATCCTCCGGGCCGGGGATCAGGCCTCGTTCCAGGAACTGTCGCTCGGCTCGCCGCAGTCTCTCGATGTCGGTCCAGACGTGGACCGGCAGGCGGATGACTCCGCCCTCGTTGACCACCCCACGGGTGATCCGCTGCCGGATCCACCACGTCGCGTACGTGGAGAACTTGCAAGCCAGGGAGATGTCGAACTTCTCCACGGCCCGGATCAGCCCGAGCATCCCGTGCTGCGCGAGGTCGTCGTAGTCGGGACCGTCGTGCCGACGCCCCATCGACTGGAGGATCTTGTGGACGAGCCGTCGGTTGTGGGACACCATCGCACAGAAGGATTCGTATTCCACACCGTCCTTCGACAGCGTTGCGACGTACCCCTCGGGTAACTCCTGCGACGACTTCGTCGCACCTCGGAACAGGAGGCAGAGTCCCACCTCCTCCTCGGCAGTCAGCAGTCGACGGTGCGGGTTGGACCGCCGACGGTCCGTCTCGAGCAGGACCAGGGCAGCACGACGGGCTGCCCCGAGATCCTGCACCCGTACCGTCCCCCGGAGGGATGCCAGGTCCGGACTCTCCTCGTCCTCCTCGGGACCGGCCCCGTCACCGAGCACCTCGACCGGATCGTGCTCCTGGGCATCGGCCGCGTTTCGCGGCAGGTCGGTGTGGTCCTCGATGTCCTCCGTCCCGACCTCCGCGGCCGCCACCGCCCGGTACAACACCTGGATGTCTGCCGGACCGAGGAGTGCGGCCCTGGCCACCTTCGCCAGGGCCGTAGGACGATCGAGACCTTCGTCCGCGAATCGCCGGACGAGGCCGACCAACAGATCACGACCGGTATCATCCATCCGACTGCCGGACTCCGCGCCCCACTCCATGATCATCTCGCCCCCTGCACCCACTTTCCCATCAGTGCCATGTTGTAGTCCACCACTCATCGGACCACCGCTGCCGACACTTCCTGGACGAGGCCCGCGCGCGGTGGAATCCTCAGTCGCTATCTTGATGACGTGTCGGCGCGACCATCGGGGAGAGTGGATGCGGATCATTCCGAGCGAGATCTCGAGCAGGACCAGGAGCCGGGCGGAACGCGACGTGTTCGCGGCGCTCAAGGGGGTTCCCGACGACCGGAGCGTCGCGCTGCACACCGTCCACCTCCCCGAGGGTGACCGGAAGCGCGTCGGCGAGATCGACTTCGTCGTCGTCATGCCCGACCTCCTGCTGTTCATCGAGGTCAAGGGCGGCCGGGTGCAGCAACGCGACGGGGGCTGGTACTACGGCCCGCCCGGCCGCGAGGACGGCCCCAAGGAGAGTCCCTTCGCGCAGGCCAGCGCCGGCATGCACGAGCTCGAACGGCAGATCGGCGGCCTGATCGGCAACCTGCGGGACCAAGGGGTCCCCGGTGGGTATCTCGTGATCACCCCGGACGTCGACCTCCAGCGCACGACCGAGTTCAGGCCCGAACAGTATCTGGGCGCCAAGGAGTTCGACGGCGGACGGGGCCTGGCCCAGGGCATCGAGCGAGCCACGCGCCAGTGGCTCAAGCAGAACCGATGGGCCTCGACTCCCGTCCCCGGGGCCCTGCGAAAGAAGATCGTCCAGGCGATCCGTCCGGAGTTCGACCTTGTCCCCAACCTGAACTCCCAACTGTCACGACTGGATGTCAGGTTCGAACAGCTCACGAACGAGCAGCTCGACAGGCTGGACGAGCTGGAGTCCGAACCCCGACTCATCTGGATCGGCGGCGCCGGCACCGGGAAGACCTTCCTGGCCGCCGAGGCGGCTCGCCGCGGATCCGCCACCGGCAGTGTCCTGTTCACCTGCGGAAGCAGAACACTGGCCACCCATCTGAATCGCCTTCTCACCGAGGACAGGATCACCGTCCTGCCGTTCGAACGCCTCGACGAGGTTCGCAACCGTACTTTCGAGCAGTTGATCGTGGACGAAGCCCAGGACCTGATGACCTTCGAGAAGTTGGACACCCTGGAGAAGTTGGTTGCCGGCGGTCTCGACCAGGGCCGCTGGATCTTCATGTCGGACAACAACAATCAGGTGCTGGATCCCGACGGCTACAACCCCGAGGCCTGGAACTATCTGAACAGTCTCGGCCGGAAGTACGGCCCGTTGAAGCGCAACTGCCGCAACACCGTACAGATCGTCAAGCAGGTCAACCTCTACACCGGCGCCGACCTCGGCATCGCCACCGCGGGTGAGGGCGCGCCGACCCGATTCGTCGAGGTGAGCGGCCCGGAGGAAGAGGCCCGTCGACTCGACGACTATGTGGTCGAACTGGCCCAGGAGAACGTCGGTCCGAAGCGGATCGCCCTGTTGTCCGCCTCCGGGAGCTGGGAGACGAGTTCGGCGCGCCTCACCCGTCGCTCCTCCCGGATCGAGCATTTCACCGACGTGGTCGGAACGGACCGGACGCACCGCCTGGTGTGGTCCTCGATCGCCGATTTCAAGGGCCATGAGAGCGACATCGTCTGTCTGATCGATCTGGAACCCGAATTCCTGGAGGGACGACTCGACGCGCTCTACGTCGCATGGACGAGGGCACGCGCCCAGCTCTGGATCGCCTGTCGACCGGGCACCCGCGAGGTGCTGAAGAACCTCGGCATCGCCTCCCTGGCCCGGGAGGGACGCCTCGGATGAGCGAGCCGGACACGCGACTCCCCGGTCACCGTGCGGACTTCGTGAAGTACCTCCGCGAACAGCTGGTCGGCCCTGCGGGCCCCGAGGACGAGGTCCTCGCCGATCCCCCCGACCGCCGGTACCTGATGGGCACGCTGTACCCGCGCGGCGCCTCCGTGCTGGAACACTCGCAGGAGGACGGCGAGACCGCCTTCGACGGGACCTCCGCCGGAAGCGGGGAGGAGGACAGCTTCGCGGACGACCCGGTCGCCGAGGCGAACGCCTGGCTCCCGTCCTCCCTGGGCTTCTCCTTCTTCACCAATGCCCGTCGCATCCGGGTGTCCTGCCAAGCCTCCCGCTACGCGACCCTGCGCGAGGGGGGACGCCGCAGTTGGCGGCGGTTGCCCAGGCTGGCGGCCACGGTGGAGGTCGTTCCCGAGGAGTCCGATCCGATCGAGGTCCTGGACGGACACGGCCGGCTCCACGTCCGGTGGCGGCCCTTCGGTGCGGGGCACCTCGTCACCTGCGCACTCGCCAACGCGCACGAGGAGGAGGAGAGCCGTCACAAGGACCGGGACCTCATGCTCTTCCAGACGGAGCTCGACGCGACGACGCTCGACGGGACGATCCTCGAGTATCCGAGCACTCGCCTCAACAGCCGTGACGAGGAGGAGCAGGAGCTCCGGGTCCAGTACCGGCACATCGTGACGAGGGCGGTCGGACACGGCTGCGCCGTCGAGTGGGACGAGGGACCCGAGCAGGTCACCACGGTCCACGCCCAGGTCATGCCGCAGCAGACGGTCGAGCACATCAAACCCGACGGGCCCAGGGACCTGCCGGTGCTCAACCTGGCCCACCTGTCCCGGTCCGACGTCCCGGTCGACGACCTCCGCTCCGAACTGCACGCCTTCGTGCTGGGCTATCGCAAGTGGTTCGAGACCCAGCAGTTCGAGGCGGAGTCTCTACGCGCATGGGCCGCCGCGCCAGCCGAACGCATCCTCGACCGGATCGGCACCGCCCTCGATCGCATGGCTTCGGGTATCGAGGCGCTCACCGCGTCGACCCTTGCGGGCGAGAAGGCCCGTGAAGCATTCCGGCTGGCCAATCGGGCCATGGCTCTCCAGATGCTGCACAGCCGCCCCGAACTGGCGGGTACCCGACGCCGCCGGAACAGCGAAGTCGTCGAGCTGACCGAACCGGGCGACGACCACACCTGGCACCCGTTCCAGCTCGCCTACTTCCTGCTCGTGGTCGAGAGCCTGATGGACCCCGAGCACGAGGATCGCGCGACGGTCGACCTCATCTGGTTTCCGACCGGTGGCGGCAAGACCGAGGCCTACCTCCTGACCTCCTGCTTCGAGATCCTCTGGCGACGGTTGTGGTACGGCCCGGAGGGTGGAGGCACCGCCGTCCTGAGCCGGTACACGCTGAGCCTGCTCACCACCCAACAGTTCCAGCGCACCGCGACGGCCGTCTGCGCCCTCGAGTACATCCGACGGGGACACGACGGTCCACCGCCCGAGGGCTTGGGGGACGAGCCGATCTCCATCGGGCTGTGGGTCGGCCAGGAGACCACACCGAACAAGATCTCCGCCGCTCAGGAGGAACTCGGCGTCCTGAAGCAGATGACCCAACCGGACGATCGGTTCCTGCTCGAGCGCTGCCCCTGGTGCGGTACCGAAATCGTTCCCGAACGACACGGGCAGGACCGAGACTTCGGCATCCGGGCGGACGGAATCGGCACCGAGTTCTTCTGCCCCCGCGAGACCTGCGTGTTCCACGACCGGCTTCCGGTGTCGGTCGTCGACGAGCAGATCTACCGCAACCCGCCGACCTTCGTACTCGGCACCGTGGACAAGTTCGCCCGGCTCGCCTGGGAGCCGGACGCGGGGAACCTCTTCGGCCGGAACGGCAGACGCGGACCGTCGCTGGTGATCCAGGACGAGTTGCACCTGCTCTCCGGCCCGTTGGGCACGATGGTCGGCCTGTACGAGTCGGCGGTCCTCGAACTGTGTGCCTGGCAGGGCACCCGCCCGAAGGTGATCGCGTCCACCGCGACGATCCGCCGTTCGCAGGACCAGATCCGCGGCCTCTACGGCCGCCCCGCTCAGCTCTTCCCGCCGCCGGGGCTGAAGGCCGGCCACTCCTACTTCGCTTCGCCGGACGGTGACAGACCCGGACGCCTCTACCTCGGGGTCATGGCACAGGGACACACCGCGTCGACGGCGACCGTGCACGTCGGCGCCGCCGGACTGCAGGCACCGACCGCGACCTGCGACGACGATGCCCTGCGCGACTCCTACTGGACGATGGTCGCCTACCACAACAGCCTGCGGGAGCTGGGCCGAACGGTCACGATCGCCCGGGACGACATTCCGGTACGTCTCGAACACCTGACGAAGGACGAACGCCGGCGCCGCAGGCTGAACGACGACGCGGTGGTCGAACTGACGAGCAACATCCCGCGCGCCGCGCAGCCGCGGCTCCTGGAGCGTCTCGGGAAGCGGTTCGACGAGACCGGCAGCGTCTCCTTCCTCGCCACGACGAACATGCTCTCCGTCGGTGTCGATGTCCCGCGGCTCGGTCTGATGGTCATGAACGGGCAGCCCAAGACCACGTCGGAGTACATCCAGGCCACGAGCCGCGTCGGCCGACGGCATGTGCCGGGCCTGATCATCACCTTGTTCCGCTCGACCAAGCCCCGCGACCGGTCCCACTACGAATCGTTCGGCGTCTACCACCGTTCGCTCTACCGGCACGTCGAACCCACCAGCGTCACGCCTTGGTCCATGCCGTCCCGCAACCGTGCCCTGCACGCGGCGCTCACGATCCTCGTGCGGCACGGAATCGGTCTCGGCGCGGAGAACAGGGCCGGGGACATCCTCGACCACCCGAGCGGGGTCGCACGGGTTCGGGACCTCCTGCTGGACCACGTCCGTCGCGCCGACCCGGAGGAGGCCGCCGCCGCGACCGAACAGCTGGACTCCCTGATCCAGGAATGGCAGCAGGCGGCGGAGGAAGCGGGCTACAACGGCGAGCGGCTCTACTACCAGCCCCAAGGACGGGGGCATTCGGCCCTCCTGACCGACTTCGGCAAGCAGGGCGGCATCTGGGAGACGGCGCAGTCGATGCGCAATGTGGACCGCGAATGCCTCATCGCGGTGAGAGGAACATGAGCTCGATGAAGGACGTCCGTCGCAAGGTCCGCCGGTCGCAGACCATCGTTCCTTTCGGTGTCGGAGGGATCATCGACCTCCGGGGCGAATCGTTCGTAGCTGCCGACATCCGCAGTTGGGCCGCACACGGCGAGTCGGTGGAATCACCACGGCTCGCGAGAAAGCTGCGGGTCGAGACCTTTCGTTCGGCCCCGGTCATTCCGTCCGGGAAGGCCTCCTTCGTGACACGCGTGGGCCCTGGATACGTGCGGTTCCCCAGATGGCTGTTCTGTCCACAGTGCCGGTCGATGCAGCACTGGCGGAACGACCAGGAGGTGAGGAACGAGCAGCCTTCCTGCCGGAGTTGCGTGGGCAGGCCACAGCTGGCCCCGATGCGTTTCGTCCAGGTGTGCCGGGCGGGTCACATGGCCGACGTCGACTGGTTCCGCTGGGCGCACTCCAGGGGCGAGGGGTTCGCACAGCGCCAGTGCCACCAGAGACGACTGGAGTTCCGGGCCACCCCGGAGTCGTTCGGCCTGGACGCCCTCCACGTCGTCTGCACCACCTGCAGGGCCGAACGGAGTCTCGCCGGGATCAGCCAGAAGAACGCCCTGCGGCAGACGGGTCTGCGGTGCACCGGAACCCATCCGTGGCTTTCGGACTCCGACGAGGCCGATCCCTGCGACGAAGCACCGCGGGCGGTGCAGCGCGGTGCCTCCAACGTCTACTTCCCGATCACCCACTCGGCGATCGATATCCCCACGCCCGCGGGCCTGCCGGAGGATGACAAAGCTGCCCTGAACGTCGTCGATCATCCGCTGTGGCCGGACTTCAACAGCGCGGAGGACGGCCCCGTGTCCGACTTCCTCAGGGCGAAGATCGCCGAACAGTGCGGCGTGGACGAGAACTTCGTGGATTCGGTGCGGCGCCGGAGTTCCGGTCCCACGGGCTCGAATCCGATCGAGGACGGTTCGGAAGAGGATCTCAGCATCGCCGAATGGGCGGCCTTCGCCACCCCTGAGTCGGTCTCCGATTCCAAGACGTTCTCCGTCCGTCGGACCCGGCTCGGAATCGACGACACCGCCCCGTCCTCACTGCGGAACCTGGCCTCGGCGATCTCCGCGGTCGTCGTGGCGGACCGAGTGCGTGAAGTCCGTGCCCTCGAAGGGTTCACCCGGTACGAGCCCGACTCCGGTGACGGCGACGAGGCCGAGGGAGGCCGGATGGTGTCGGTCAACACTCGGAACCGGACCAGGTGGCTGCCGGCGGTGGAGACCTACGGGGAAGGCATCTTCATCGCAGTGAACGAGCGGGATCTGGCCCACTGGGAGCAGAACCCCGCGGTTCGCCGCCGTACGAAGCGGATCGAGCAGGACCTGAACGCCTCGTTCAAGGCCGACCGGCTGAGGGGCAAGACCGGACCGGAACTCCTCCCCCGGTTCGTGATGCTGCACACCTTGGCCCATCACTTCATCCGCCAGCTCTCGTACGACAGCGGATACAACGCCGCGTCGCTACGGGAACGCGTCTACGCACGGAGTCACGGCCCCGGGAGCGAACTCCCCCCGCAGGCCGGCGTGTTCATCTACACCGCCGCAGGGGACACGGAAGGGACGCTGGGCGGACTCGTGCGGCAGGGACAACCCCCGAACCTCTCCGAGACGCTGATCCGGCTGCTCGAATCGGCCCAGTGGTGCTCTCAGGACCCGCTGTGCGCCGACTCGACCGGCCGGTCCCTGGCCAACCTCAATCGCGCCGCGTGCCACGCCTGCACGCTGCTCCCCGAGACGTGCTGCGAGATCGACAACTCCCTGCTGGATCGGACGCTGCTGATCGGGTACGGCCCCGGGGACGAGGACGTACCAGGGTTCTTCCGCGACGTCCTCAGGGCCGCGATCGAGGAATCCGCCGGAGCCGTCGACACCCCATGAACTTCCCCACCCTCCTCGACCTCTGCTCCGAGCAGCGGGCAGTCGTCGACCTTCCCTTCGACGGCAACCATGTCATCACCGGCTCCCCCGGCGGCGGGAAGACCGTGATGGCCGTCCACCGCGCCTGGGCACTAGAAGTGGTCAGGCCCAGCGGCGTCACCCTCCTTACGTACTCCAATCTGCTGCACCAGTACCTCGCGCAGATCGCCCCCGGCCTCACCGAAGCCGTCCAGGTCACCACCTTCCACCGCTGGGTCCGGAAGTTCTGGCAGGAGCACCTCGACGCTGCCCCGCCGGCGATCGACGAAGGCGGCTGGCGCTACGACTGGACGGCGATGCAACAGGCCTGCCTCCTCCGGGGGACCAGATCGTTCGAGCACCTGGTGATCGACGAGGGACAGAGGCTGCCCATCGGGTTCTACCGGCTGTGCGGGATCCTGGGCATCGAGGTCACGGTGTTCGCGGACGAGAACCAGCCCATCGGGGACCATCACAGCACCGTGCCGGAGATCTCGCGGGAGTTCGGCGCGACAATCCGCCCGCTCGTGTTGAACGGAAACCACCGAAACAGTCGCGAGATCGCGGCGCTGGCCTCGGAATTCCACGTCAGGCGACAGAGTGACGCCGCCCTGCCCCGACGCTCCGGCCGCACGCCGGCTCTCCTGCGGGTCCCGTCCATACGTGACTTCCTCACCGAGGTCTCCCGGTACTTCCAGGCGCACCGGGACCGCAGCATCGGCATCATCTGCCGGTCGAACCATCTGCTGCGGGAGATCCACAGCGAGTTCACCCGGCTCGGACTCGCGAAGCACACCCAGGCCTACACCCACGACGACCGGTACCGGAACACGATGGACTTCTCGAACCGCAACATCCGGATCGTGAGTGCCGTGGGCGTCAAGGGTCTGGAGTTCGACAGCGTCTTCGTGCCGGACCTGGACGCCTACGCGGAGGACCCGACAAGCGTGAAGGCGCGACTGCGGTTCCTCGTGCTGTGCACCCGCGCCCGCGAGGACCTCGTACTCGCCCACCGGAGTCCGTGGGAGCCCGCCATTGTCTCGGACATCCCGGAGGACCTGCTGACCCGGAGCACGGGCTGATCCCTCGCCGCGGTGCGGGTCCCGGCCCGGAGGGCCACCGCGCACGGCCGTACGGCCCGCCGGACCGGATTCCTCTAAGCCGGCCCGGCGGCCGTCACACGCTCACCGAGAACCCGAAGCCTCGGAGTACGAGGGCCCCACGGCCCCGGGCCGTCACTCCTTGGGGGCTTCCGGCTCCTCCGCGAAGTCGACCTTCTTGAACTGCCGGTTCATGGACTTGGCCAGGAACCAGGTGGCCACGCCGAGGGCGGCGAAGACGACGAAGCCGAGGAGTCCGGGGGTGACCTTGGCGTCGTCGACGGCGAGGTCGGCGGCGAGGTTGACGAGGTTCACGGGGGCGCTCATATCTCTATGGTGGGGCGGCGGCCCGGGGGCGGGGGCCGCCCGGGGGGGGGGGGGAGGTCGGGGGGGGGGGGCCGCACGCCCGCGCGGGGGGGGGGCGGGCCGCGCAGCGGACGCGCGCCTCGCGCGCGCCCC
>NZ_JBHWIO010000012.1:17920-20693 GCF_042732075.1 Kitasatospora sp. NPDC059812 | reverse complement strand
GGGGGGGGGGGGGGGGGGGGGGGGGGGGGGTTGTGGGGGGGGTTGGGGGGGGGCTATATATGGCGGGGGGGGCCCGGGCCCGGGGGGCGCCCCCCCCTCGGGGGGTGGTTCAGTCGCGCGTGTCGGCGGCCTCGACGGCCAGGGTGGGGGTGCGCAGGCCGGCGAACAGGTCGTCCTCCGGCAGGTCCACGTCGATCAGGGTACGGGCGAGTTCGTAGTCCTCGGTGGGCCAGACCTCGCGCTGGACGTCCAGCGGGACGCGGAACCACGGCCCGTCGGGGTCGATCTGGGTGGCGTGAGCGATCAGGGCGCGGTCGCGGGTCTCGAACCAGTCGCCGCAGCTCACCCGGGTGGTGATCTCGCGCTCCTGGCGGCCGCTCTTCTCCCAGCCCGCGATCCACTCGCCGTACGGCGAGTCGTGGCCGTGCTCGGTGAGGTACTGGTGCAGGGCGCGGATGCGGCCCATCGGGAAGCCGTGGTTGTAGTAGACCTTCAGCGGCTGCCAGGGCTCGCCGGCCTCCGGGTAGGCGTCCGGGTCGCCGGCGGCGTCGAAGGCCAGCATGGTGATCTTGTGGGTCATGATGTGGTCGGGGTGCGGGTAGCCGCCGTTCTCGTCGTAGGTCGTGATGACCTGCGGCTTGAACTCCCGGATCAGCCGGACCAGCGGTTCGGCCGCCTCCTTCACGTCCTCCAGGGCGAAGCAGCCCTCGGGCAGCGGGGGCAGCGGGTCGCCCTCGGGCAGGCCGGAGTCGACGAAGCCGAGCCAGGCCTGCTTGACGCCCAGGATCGCCCGGGCCTCGTCCATCTCCTTGCGGCGCACCTCGTGGATGTTCTCCTCGATGTACGGGTCCCCCTGGAGCTTGGGGTTGAGAACCGACCCGCGTTCGCCCCCGGTGCAGGTGGCCACGAGCACGTCCACTCCCTGCTCGACGTACATGGCCATGGTGGCCGCGCCCTTGCTGGACTCGTCGTCCGGGTGGGCGTGCACCGCCATCAGTCGCAACTGCTCAGTCAACGCCTTGCGTTCCTTCCACATATCGGGCGTTCCGCGAAGTCCGGTCCGCCCACCGTACGAGCCGCTCACGTCGGGGCCGCGTCGCCGCGGGACCGGCCGCGGACGTACCCCGGCCCGGTCGAGCCCCGCCCCCGCCGGACCGGCCGCGGGCGTGCCCCTCCTATAGTGACGGACTGGAGGAGCGTCGCATTCCCCCGCACCACTCGCGCGGCCCCTCCCGTCAGGAGAGGACTGGGTCCGATGAACGCGAGCACCACCACCCCGCAGCTGCCCGAGGGGCGCTACGGCCAGCACGGCGACCGCGATTCGGACCGCCGCCTGAAGGTGGCCGGCGCGGTCTGCGGCGTGCTGGGCCTGGGCCTGGTGGCCTGGCTGGGCGGCTCCTACCTGCTGCGCGAGACCACGATCAACGGCTCGGTGCCGACCTTCCAGGCGGTCTCGGACTCCGAGGTCGAGCTGCACCTGGCGGTGCGCAAGAGCGGCGGGACGGCCGGCAGCTGCACGGTCCGCTCGCAGGGGTCGGACGGCTCGGTGGTCGGGGTGGCCGACTTCCCGGTGCCGGCCGACGGCTCCAGCTACGACGCCGTGGTCACGCTGCGGACCACCGCCCGCGGCACCACCGCCGAACTGCTGGGCTGCACGCCGGCGAAGAAGTAGGCCTGCGAAGAAGCGCGAAGGAGTCCGTCCGGCCGCCTGCGCAGGCGGCCCGCCCGCCGAGTCGCACCGGCACCGCGCCCCGCTCACCGGTACTCTGCCGGGCACCACCGGTACTCTGCCGGACACCGGCACATAACCGATCGGGAGAACGGGCATCCGTAGGAAGTCCCGCACCCGGCCCGGCACGCACCACCGCCGTACACCGTGGCGCATTCGCTGTACACCGTGGCGCAACGCCGACGTCAATGGCGCGCAAACGACCCTTCTGCTTGTCGGCAGGACTTGTTAGGCTCGTGGTTTCGCCCCTTCCGCACCGGATGGTACGGGAGCGGGCGTTGCTTTGTAGTTACGACCGATATCACCACCAACCCTGCTGACGACTCACACCCGCAGCACAGCCCCAGCACCTACGAGGAGCACCCGTGACCCAGACCAGTGAGAACGTGACCTGGCTCACTCAGGCCGGCTACGACCAGCTGAAGGCCGAGCTGGATCACCTGACCGGGCCCTGGCGCATCGAGATCGCCCAGAAGATCGAGGCGGCGCGCGAGGAGGGGGACCTCAAGGAGAACGCCGGCTATCACGCGGCCAAGGAGGAGCAGGGCAAGTACGAGCTGCGCATCCGCCAGCTGACCCAGCTGCTGGAGCGTGCCAAGGTCGGCGAGGCGCCGGCCGACTCGGGTGTGGTGGCCCCGGGCATGGTCGTCACGGTCGCCTTCGACGGCGACGAGGACGACACCATGGAGTTCCTGCTCGCCTCGCGCGAGGTCGCCGGCTCCGACACCATGGACGTCTACTCGCCGCAGTCGCCGCTGGGCCGCGCGATCGACGGCAAGCAGATCGGCGACGAGGCGACCTACGAGCTGCCGAACGGCAAGCCCGCCATGGTGAAGATCGTCAAGGTCGTGCCGCACGCCGGCTGACCAAGCCTGATCCGGTCTGATCTGGCCTGACCCGGCCTGACCCGGCCTGACCAGACCTGACCGACCGACGAGGGCGGGGGGGGGGGGGGGGGGCGGGCCGCGCGGGCCGCCCCGGCGGCGGGGGGGGGGGGGGCCCCCCGCCCGCCGGCAGCGGTAGCGCCAGCCACCCCCACAACCA
>NZ_JBHWIO010000012.1:13856-17910 GCF_042732075.1 Kitasatospora sp. NPDC059812 | reverse complement strand
GTGGCCTCACCCCCCGTGCCCGGGCGTCACCAGACCTCCCCGCCCGCCGCGGGCGCCCGCGCTGCCCGGGGAACCGGCGGCCGCCCTCGCGGCGTACTTGGCGCGGTTCAGCCCACGGCCGAGCGGTACTTGCGCACCGACAGCCAGGAGAACACCGCGGTGATCAGCACCGACCACAGCACCGACACCAGCGCGGCGTGCTGCATCGGCCAGGTGGCGTCCACCGGGCCGACCTGGTTGCCGAACAGGTCTCGGCAGGCCTGCACGGTGGCGCTGAACGGGTTCCAGTACGCGACCGTCTGCAGCCAGCCCGGCATCGAGCTGACCGGCACGAAGGCGTTGGAGACGAAGGTCAGCGGGAACAGCCAGATCAGGCCGGCCGAGGTGGCCGCCTCGGGGCTGCGCACCGAGAGGCCGATCAGCGCGCCGATCCAGGAGAACGCGTAGCCGAGCAGGAGCAGCAGGCCGAAGGCGCCGAGCGCGTTGAGCACGCCGTCGTGGATCCGCCAGCCGACCAGCAGCGCGACCAGGGCCAGCACGATCACGGTGAACGCGGTCTGGCACAGGTCGGCGAGGGTGCGGCCGACCAGCACCGCCGAGCGGGCCATCGGCAGCGAGCGGAAGCGGTCCACCAGGCCCTTGGTCATGTCCTCCGCGATCCCGGCGGAGGCGCCGGCGACGGCGAAGGTGACGGTCTGGGCGAAGATGCCGGCCATCAGGAACTGGATGTACGAGTCGGAGCTGGAGCTCGCCCCGGGGATCTTGATCGCCCCGCCCATCACGTACGAGAACAGCAGCACGAACATGACCGGCTGCATCAGCCCGAAGACCACGATCTCGGGGATCCTGGTCATCCGGCGCAGGTTGCGCTTGGCGACCACCCAGGAGTCGTGCAGGGTGGCGGCGATGCCGCGGCGCTGCCTGGGCATCGCCTCGCCGATGGCGTGCTCGGTGGCGGTGCTCATCTCAGCGCTCCGTTCCGGCCGCGACGGCCTGCTTGTCCGGTCCCTGGCCGTCGGAGCCGTCCGGCCCCTCGGCGGACGGCCCCTCGGCGGGCGGCCCCTCGGCGGGCGGCCCGCCCTTGCTCCGGCCGCCCCGGCCGCGGCCGCCGGAGCCGTTCTCCTCCTCCACCGTCTCGGCAACGTGGCCGGTGAGGGTGAGGAACACGTCGTCCAGGGTCGGGCGGCGCAGGCCGATGTCGTCGATCTCGATGCCGCGGGCGTCGAGTTCGCGGATGACGTCGGCGAGCACCCGGGCGCCGCCGCTGACCGGCACGGTGATCCGGCGGGTGTTCTTCTCCACCGCCGGCTCGCCCAGCGCGTACCCGGACAGCGCCGCGACCGCGTCGGCGACCAGGCCAGGCTCGTGCACCACGACCTCTATCCGCTCGCCGCCGATCTGGGCCTTGAGCTGGTCGGCGGTGCCGCGGGCGATCACCCGGCCGTGGTCGACGACGGCGATGTCGTGCGCCAGCCGGTCGGCCTCCTCCAGGTACTGGGTGGTGAGCAGCAGCGTGGTGCCCTGCTCGACCAGGGTCTCGATGACCTCCCAGAGCGCGAGCCGGTTGCGCGGGTCGAGGCCGGTGGTCGGCTCGTCGAGGAACATCACCGGCGGCCGGACGACCAGCGCGGCGGCGAGGTCGAGGCGGCGGCGCATGCCGCCGGAGTAGGTCTTGGCGGTGCGGTCCTTGGCCTCGGTGAGGTTGAACCACTCCAGTAGCTCCAGCGCCCTCACCTTCGCCTGACGGGCGCTCATCTGGTAGAGCTCGCCGACCATCTGGAGGTTCTCGAAGCCGGTGAGGTACTCGTCGACCGCCGCGTACTGGCCGGACAGGCCGATCAGGCTGCGGACCTTGTTCGGGTGCTTGAGCACGTCGACGCCGGCGACCACCGCACGGCCCGAGTCGGGGCGCAGCAGGGTGGTGAGGACCCGCACGGTGGTGGTCTTGCCGGCACCGTTCGGGCCGAGCAGCCCGAGCACCGTGCCCTCGGGGACGTCGAGGCTGACGCCGTCCAGGGCTCGTACGTCGCCGAAGGTCTTGACCAGGTTCTCGGCTTGGATGGCTGGCGCCATGGCCTGCCTCATCTCCTCGGACGAATATGGGCGATCTGTCACACTCTGCCCCTTTTTCGGGCATGCGGGCGACTCGGTTTTCGCCTACCAGGACACAGAACGCGATGTATCGCGAGTCTGGCAGCACGCGATATATCGCGTCAAGGCACAGGGCTCCGCCATCGTGACAGGGACTACTGACATCCACTGACATCCACCGAGATCCGCCGAGATCCACCGAGGCCCGCCCCGCACCGTCCGGCGCCCGAGACACCCGGCCCCCCCCAAGCGCCTGAGGCGCCTTCCGAACTCAGCTGGAAACGACGTACCCCGCGTCCCGCAGCTCGCCGACCACGGCCGCGCAGTGCTCCGGCCCCTTGGTCTCCAGGTGCAGGTCCACCTCGACCTCGGTCAGCCCCAGCCGCGGGTCGATCCGCACGTGCGCGACGTCCAGCACGTTGGCGTCCAGCCTGGTCAGCACCCCCAGCAGGTCGGCCAGCGAGCCCGGCTTGTCCGCCAGCCGCACCCGCAGCGACAGGTACCGGCCGGCCGCCGCCAGCCCGTGCCGCAGCACCCGCTGCATCAGCTGCGGGTCGATGTTGCCGCCGGACAGCACGGCCACCACCGGCCCCTCGAAGGAGTCCGGCTGCTCCAGCAGCGCCGCGATCGGGGCCGCCCCGGCCGGTTCGACCACCAGTTTCAGCCGCTCCAGGCCGAGCAGCAGGGCCCGCGACAGCGCGTCCTCGGAGACCGTCCGGACGCCGTCCGCCAGCGAGTTGATCACCTCGAACGGGATGTCCCCGGGCCGGCCGACCATGATCCCGTCGGCCATCGTGGCGTAGTGCTCCAGTGACACCGGCCGCCCGGCCGCCAGCGAGGGCGGGTACGCGGCCGCGCCCGCCGCCTGCACCCCCACCACCCGGACGTCCGGCCGCAGCGGCTTGACCGCCGCCGCGATCCCGGCCAGCAGGCCGCCGCCGCCCACCCCGACCAGGATGGTCCGCACCTCGGGGCACTGCTCCAGGATCTCCAGTCCGACGGTGGCCTGGCCGGTGACCACGTCCCAGTGGTCGAAGGGGTGGATGAACACCGCGCCGGTCGCCTCCGAGTACCGCTGCGCGGCCTGCAACGCCTCGTCCACCGTGGCGCCGTGCAGCCGCACCTGCGCGCCGTACTCCCGGGTCGCCGCGACCTTGGGCAGCGGCGCCGCGACCGGCATGAACACGGTCGAGTGCACCCCCAGCAGCGCGGCCGCCAGCGCCACCCCCTGCGCGTGGTTGCCCGCGCTCGCCGCCACCACCCCGCCGGCCCGCTGCACCGGCGAGAGCCCGGCGATCCGCACGTACGCGCCGCGCAGCTTGAACGAACCGGTGCGCTGGAGGTTCTCGCACTTCAGGTGGACCGGCGCGCCGATCAGCCCGGACAGGTACCGGCTGCCCTCCATCGGCGTCACCCGGGCGATTCCGGCGAGCATCTTCTGGGCGCCGCGGACGTCGTCGAGGGTGACCGGCCAGTTGTGCATAACGCCAGCCTACGGTGGTCGACACCGGCAATCCGGGACGTCGGGGCTGTTCCCGGGCCCGCTCCGCCCGCGTACGCTGCTGCTTCTGAGCCTCCCTCACCGCACGACGATCGTGAGCCGCGATGACGACGACCTCGCCCCAGGCCACCGACCGCACCGACCCCGTGCACGCCCGACTCCAGTACCAGCTGGCGGTGTTCGCCCGCCGGATGGACCAGGTCCGGACCACCGGCGGCGGTCTCGGCGCGCTGGACCGGGCCGCCTACCTGCTGCTCGACCGCCTGGAGCGGCACGGGCCCGCCAACGTCAAGGCGCTGGCCGAGTCGCTCGGCGTCGACTCCTCCACGGTGACCCGGCAGGTCGCCCCGCTGGTCGCGGGCGGGCTGGTCGGGGGGGGGGGGGGCCCCGGGGGCCCCCCCCCCGCCGCCCCCGCACATTACCCCCGGGGGGCGGGGCCCCGGGGCGCAGTAATGCAACGGG
>NZ_JBHWIO010000012.1:0-13846 GCF_042732075.1 Kitasatospora sp. NPDC059812 | reverse complement strand
CGGGGCGCGGGCCCGCTCTCCCGCGCGCGGCCGCGCGGGGCCGGCGCGGGGGGGGGGGCGGGGGGGGCGGCGGGGGGGCGCGCGCCCCCCCCCCCCGCCGCGCCGTACGCCTCGCACTGACCCCGGTCGGCTCCGGCCGACTGGCCGAAGTTCGCGACGGGCGGGCCGAGTTGACCCGCCGCCTGACGGCCGACTGGCCGCCCGAGGAGCAGCAGGCGTTCTGCGCCCTGCTGGCCCGCTTCAACCACGCGATGGAGTCGTACACGGCGGACCAGCAGGGCCAGTGACCGCCGACGGCCGGAGGCCGTCCCTCGCGCCCGGACCGATCGGCCGTCGACACACAGCCGAACGGGTGCATTAACACGATTTTCAGATGACAACACCAGTGAGTCGCGATGCTCGGCCCTCCAGCCCGGAACACTCCGAGGGCCCCATTGGGTCCACATGGTGAGAGGACTGAGGTGAAGCCCAGTCAGAACCCGGTGACCACCGTCACCTGGAGACGCCGACTCGGCAGGACGGTGGGTTCCGTCCTGGCCCTGACGCTCGTGCCCTTCGGCATGTCACTCGTCGCACCACCGGCCGCGTACGCGGCCGGTCTCCCGGGCGGCCTCGGGCCGTGCCTGGGTGCGGACTGTCCCGCGACGTTCCCCCCGGTCAACAACGGTCCCTTCGCAGGCCGCGACGCCGGAATCAACATCTTCGTCGGCGGCGACTTCAACGTCGGCGGTTCCGCCGCGGAGGCCGAGGGGCACGTGGTGACCCTCGGCAACTTCGACCTGAACAAAGCCCCGGGAGCCAGCTCCGTCTACAACATCGGCATCGTCGGCGTCGGCTCACGGGTCCCCCCGCCGGACGGCGCCGACTTCCTCACCGCCGGAGGCAACGTCACGGTGGCCCCGGGGCAGAGGCTCCTGGCGGAGGGCGGCGTCGTCCGCTACGCGGGCACGGCCACGGGCACCATCGTCGGTACGAAGGTCCAGGAAGCGCAGGCCGTAGCCGCCTACACGCCACTGCGCGGCCAGCTGCAGACGGCGAGCGAGTGCTACGCCGGGGTCGGCACACCCCGCCCCGCCACCGGAACCGCGGTCAACCAGGGGTTCCAGACCCTGTTCACCGGTGACGGCACCTCCGCACTCCAGGTCTTCAACGTCGACTTCGACATCGCCGGGAACGGAGGCTCCACCCAGGGCATCGCGTTCGCCGGCATCCCCGCGAACGCGACGGTACTCGTCAACCTCGTGGGCGGCGCCCGCACCATCAACACCTACAGCGGGAGCCTCCAGGACACCGATCCCTGGAACCGGCTGCGCGAGCGCCTCCTGTGGAACTTCCCCGCCGCGACGTCCGTCACGCTCAAGGGATCGGGGCAGTTCCAGGGCAGTGTGCTGGTCGGCAACCCGGCCAGCACCGCCACCATGAGCCTGCCCGGTCTGAACGGACGGTTCTTCACCACCGGTTCGCTGCTGCAGAACTCCGGCTCGGGGATGACCGGGACCGAGTTCCACGCCTACCCCTTCAACGGCGATCTTCCGGCGTGCGGAAGTCCCACTCCCACCGCCTCGACCAGCGTGACGAAGGTCGACTCCGTCACGGGGCAGCCCCTGGCGGGGGCCACCTTCCAGCTGTGGCGTGAGACCAACGGCGTCCCCGGCCTCCAGACCTCGGGGGCCACCCCGGACACCGAGGTGGGCGCCCCCTGCACCACCGGGGCGAACGGCGTCTGCTCCACCGCCGGTCTCCCGCTCGGCACCTACTACTGGCAGGAGACCGCCGCACCCCCCGGTTACGACCTGCCGCAGCCCGCGGTGACGACCGTGGTCCTCGACACGAACGGGCAGAACGTCCCGGTCACCGTCCAGGACACCAAGTCCCCGATCGTCGAGACCGGGTCCACCAGCGTGACCAAGGTCGACTCCGCCGCCGGACAACCACTGGCCGGCGCGACCTTCCAGCTGTGGCACGAGACCAACGGCGTCCCCGGCCTCCAAACCACCGGAACCAACCCCGACACCCCCGTCGGCTCCCCCTGCACCACCGGAGCGAACGGTGTCTGCTCCGCAACCGGCCTCCCCCTCGGCACCTACTACTGGCAGGAAACCGCCGCACCCCCCGGCTACGACCTGCCGGAACTCAACGTCACCACCGTCGTCCTCAACACCAACGGACAGAACGTCCCGATCACCGTCCAGGACACCAAAGCCACCGCTCCGACCGCGTCCACCAGCGTGACCAAGGTCGACTCCGCCACCGGGCAGCCCCTGGCCGGCGCGACCTTCCAGCTGTGGCACGAGACCAACGGCGTCCCCGGCCTCCAAACCACCGGAACCAACCCCGACACCCCCGTCGGATCCCCCTGCACCACCGGGGCGAACGGCACCTGCTCCGCAACCGGCCTTCCCCTCGGCACCTACTACTGGCAAGAAGTATCGGCACCCAACGGCTACGACCTGCCGGAACTCAACGTCACCACCGTCGTCCTCAACACCAACGGACAGAACGTCCCGATCACCGTCCAGGACACCAAGACCATCGCCCCGACCGGCTCCACCACGGTCACCAAGGCCGACTCCGCCACCGGACAACCACTGGCCGGCGCCACCTTCCAGCTCTGGCACGAGACCAACGGCACCCCCGGCCTCCAAACCACCGGAACCAACCCCGACACCCCCGTCGGATCCCCCTGCACCACCGGAGCGAACGGCACCTGCTCCGCAACCGGCCTCCCCCTCGGCACCTACTACTGGCAGGAGACCACCGCACCCCCCGGTTACGACCTGCCGCAGCCCGCGGTGACGACCGTGGTCCTCGACACCGACGGACAGAGCATCCCCGTCACCGTCCAGGACACCAAGACCACCACCCCGACCGGCTCCACCACGGTCACCAAGGTCGACTCCGCCACCGGACAACCACTGGCCGGCGCCACCTTCCAGCTCTGGCACGAGACCAACGGCACCCCCGGCCTCCAAACCACCGGCACCAACCCCGACACCCCCGTCGGATCCCCCTGCACCACCGGGGCGGACGGCGTCTGCTCCGCGGACAACCTTCCGTTCGGCACCTACTACTGGCAGGAGACCACCGCTCCCCCCGGCTACGAACTGCCCCAGACCGCGGTGACCACGGTCGAACTGACCGCGGACTGCCCGTGTGTGACGATCACGGTCGAGGACAAGAAGTGCCCGCCGAAGCCGTGTCCGCGCCCGCCGCACTCATGGGCCTCGGCGGACTCATGGACCACGTGGGGCGAATGGAACCTCTGGGACCTGGTGCGCGGCAAGCCTGACCCGAACAAGGATTGCACGCCCGCGTCCCCCGCCTCCTGGAAGCGCTCCTGAAGGACCGCTCCAGCGCGAGCGCGTGAGGGCACGACGCAATGAACCGGCCGGAGGAGCCGACAGGGGCTCCTCCGGCCGAGTGCGCCGGCAGCACGTCAGGTGACCATCGCGGTCCCCGGACTGCTCACCGAGGCCGGAGATCTTCGACAGGCTCCGGACTTCTGGGCGCGTCCTAGCCCAGCGCCTGCTTGAGGTCGGCGAGCAGGTCGTCGATCGACTCGATGCCGACCGAGACGCGCACCAGGTCGGCGGGCACCTCCAGCGCCGAACCGGCCACCGAGGCGTGGGTCATCCGGCCCGGGTGCTCGATCAGCGACTCCACGCCGCCGAGCGACTCGCCGAGGGTGAACAGCTGCGCGCGGTTGCAGACCTCGACCGCCGCCTCCTCGCCGCCCTGGACCCGGAACGAGACCATGCCGCCGAAGGCCTTCATCTGCTTGGCGGCGATCTCGTGGCCGGGGTGCTCGGGCAGGCCCGGGTACAGCACCTGGCTGACCTTCGGGTGGCTCGCCAGCAGCTCGGCGACCTTCTCCGCGTTGGCGCTGTGCCGGTCCATCCGGACGCCCAGCGTCTTGATGCCGCGCAGCACCAGCCAGGCGTCGAACGGCCCGGAGACGGCGCCCATCGCGTTCTGGTGGTACGCCACCTCCTCGCCCAGGCTCGCGTCGGCCAGCACCAGCGCACCGCCGACCACGTCCGAGTGGCCGCCCATGTACTTGGTGGTGGAGTGCACGACCGCGTCCGCGCCGAGCGCGATCGGCTGCTGCAGGTACGGGCTGGCGAAGGTGTTGTCGACCACCAGCAGCGCGCCGGCGCCGTGCGCGACCTCGGCGAGCGCGGCCAGGTCGGTGATGCCCAGCAGCGGGTTGGACGGGGTCTCCACCCAGACCGCGCGGGTGTTGGGGCGCAGCGCGGCGCGGACGGTCGCCAGGTCCTGGGTGTTGGCGACGGAGAACTCGACGCCCCAGCGGGTCAGCACCTTGGCGAACAGCCGGAAGGTACCGCCGTAGGCGTCGTTGGGGATCACGATGTGGTCGCCCGGCTTGAGGATGGTGCGCAGCAGGGTGTCCTCGGCGGCCAGGCCGGAGGCGAAGGCGAGGCCGCGGGCGCCGCCTTCCAGTGCCGCGAGGCACTCCTCCAGCGCGGTGCGGGTCGGGTTGGCGCTGCGGCTGTACTCGTAGCCGCCCCGCAGGCCGCCCACCCCGTCCTGCTTGTAGGTGGACACCTGGTAGATCGGCGTGACGACGGCCCCGGTCTGGGGGTCTGCTTCCTGACCCGCGTGGATGGCGAGGGTCTCGAAGCCCTGGGGAAGCTGGTGCTCGGTCATGGGTCGAGCCTAGTGGCCGTACGGGCCGGTGCCCTCCGGAACGTCCCAGCCCGCCGTGAACCGGGCCGGCCGTGGACCGGGGCGGCGGCGGAATCCGGGCGGCGCCGGAATCCGGGGGCGGCCCGCCGCGTTGAATCCTGCGCAACCCTCCCTACCCAGCTGGAGCAGGCCGTGCTGTTCAACCGCCACAAGACCTCGCTCGTTCCCGCCGACCAGGCGCTGCCCGGCCGGGAGTCGCCGGGCTTCGCGCTGCGCGAGCCGCACACCGTGCTCGGCCACCCGCTCACCGGGCCGTACCCGGACGGCCTGGAGGTGGCCGACTTCGGGCTGGGCTGCTTCTGGGGCGCCGAGCGGACGTTCTGGCGCCTGCCCGGCGTCTGGACGACGCTGGTCGGCTACCAGGGCGGCTACACCCCCCACCCGACGTACGAGGAGGTGTGCAGCGGGCTGACCGGGCACACCGAGGCGGTCCGGGTGGTGTTCGACCCCTCGCTGGTCTCCTACGAGCGGCTGCTGAAGACCTTCTGGGAGGCGCACGACCCGACCCAGGGCAACCGCCAGGGCAACGACGTCGGCACCCAGTACCGCTCCGCCGTCTACACCCACTCCCCCGTCCAGGCCGCCGCCGCGGCCGCCGGCCGGGACGCCTTCCAGCCGGCCCTGACCGCGCTCGGCTACGGCCCGATCACCACCGAGATCGCCCCGGCGGGCCCGTTCTACCCGGCCGAGCCGTACCACCAGCAGTACCTGTCCGACGCCAAGAACCCGAACGGCTACTGCGGCCTCGGCGGCACCGGCGCCTCCTGCCCGATCGGCGTGGCCCGCACGCAGGGCTGACCGTCCGTGACCGTTCCGGCGGGCCGGCCACCCGAGGTGACCGCCCGCCGGTCGGGGCGCAGACTGGAAGGGCCAGCAGACGGGCCTGCCTCCTCCTCTCGCTGGACGGCCGGGCCGTCCGTGGGGAGAGGAGTGCGCCATGTCCGGTCTCGTCCGCATGAGCTTCGACGCCCCCGAGGAGGTCCGCCCCTTCGAGGAGGGCACGGGGGAACTGCGTCTGGTCAACCTGGACGCCGGCCCGGTGGGCCGGGCCGTGTTCCACCCTGGTTGGCAGTGGTCCAAGCACGTGAAGCCGATCGCCAAGACCGACAGCTGCCTGGCCGCCCACACGGGGTACGTGGTCTCGGGCCGTATGAGGATCGTCATGGACGACGGTCAGGAGACCGAGTTCGGCCCGGGCGACCTGATGATCTGCCCGCCCGGGCACGATGCCTGGATCGTCGGCGACGAGCCGTGCGTGATCGTCGACTGGCAGGGTTTCGCCGACTACGCCAAGCGCTGACCCGCGCTGACCGGCGGCTCCCGGCGTCAGACGGCGCTGCCGGCCTTCCAGGCGGCCCAGCCGAGGTTCCAGCCGTTCAGGCCGTTGTCCGGCGCGACGGTCTTGTCACCGGAGTTCACGACCTCGACCACGTCGCCGACCATGGAACTCTTGTAGAACTTGTAGCCGTCCGTGCTGCCGTCCTGCGCGCCCTTGGCGTCCTGGAGGCCGATGCAGCCGTGGCTGGTGTTCTGGCCGCCGAAGATCGACGACGAGGACCAGTAGTTGCCGTGGATGAAGGTGCCCGAGGTGGTGAGCCGCTGGGCGTGCGGCACGTCCGCGATGTCGTACTCGCTGCCGAGGTTGACGGTCTGCGAGTTCATCCGGGTCTGCTGGAACTGCTCGGAGATCACCATCTTGCCGCCCCAGGTGCGGTGCTCGGGCGAGCCGCCGGAGATCTTGTAGACGGCGCTGACCTGGCCGTCGGTGGTGACGGTGAGCTTCTTGGCGGCGAGGTCGGCGACGCTGGTCTGGGCGCGGCCGATGGTGAAGCGGACGTCCTTGGACTGGGTGCCGTAGACGCCCTTGGCGCCCTCGACGTCCTTCAGCCGGAGCTTGAGGGTGACCTTGGTGCCCTTGGCCCAGTACTCCTGCGGCCGGAAGTCGAGGCGGGTGCTGGAGAACCAGTACCCGACGATCTCGACGCCCGGCTCGGC
The DNA here is from genome assembly GCF_042732075.1 of Kitasatospora sp. NPDC059812. Lineage (NCBI taxonomy): Bacteria > Bacillati > Actinomycetota > Actinomycetes > Kitasatosporales > Streptomycetaceae > Kitasatospora > Kitasatospora sp. NPDC059812. The sequence continues at coordinate 7,144 of NZ_JBHWIO010000012.1, read as the reverse complement.
TATCACGGTGATCGCCTGCTGGACGGCCTTGCGGTCGGTGATCGGCTTGCTGAAGGTGATCGAGACGGGCATGCCGACGCCGACGACCGAGCCGTCCTCGGGCGTGAAGTAGCCGACGAAGGTGTTGGCCGGGGTGGCCGTGGTGAAGGTGGCGTTGGCGTCCGCCTCCAGCTTGTCCTTGTCGAGGGCGGTGGCGGCCACGGTGTACTTGGTGCCGCTGGCGGGGGCGGCGGCCGAGGTCCAGCTGGCGCCGTCGGAGGCGAGCTGGCCGGCCAGTTCCTTGCCCGTGGAGTCGGTGACCTTGACGGTGCCCAGGGTGCCGTTGCTGACGGTGACCTTGACCGGCTCGCTGAAGCTGGCGGAGGCGGCACCGTCCGCAGGGGTGACGGTGATGACGGCGGTCGAGGTCTTCGGCGCGCTGCTGGTCCCGCCGGAGCCGCTGCCCGCGCCCGGGGTTCCAGCGGAACCGCCCGAACCGCCCGAGCCGTTGGCGTCGGCGCTCTTGGTGTCGTTGCAGGCCGCGAGCAGCAGGACCGGCGCCCCGATCAGACCCGCGAGCACTCCGCGCCGGCTCCAGTTGCCTCCGCCTGCCCGCCCCTGACCGTCCCGTGCCGTCACGTCGCGTCTCCCTGCTGATCATCCCGGGCATTTACGGATACAGAAACGCAATCCGCCCGTGCACGGTTCCACCTCCGAAGGGTAAGCGATCGTATGAGATGACCCAACTTCCCGGTGAACAGGGAAAAAACGCCCGGCCTGCGGGGCAGACCGGGCGTTCACGAGCGGTGACGAGCTCGCGGGGCGAGGCCGCTACTCGGCGGACTCGTCCACCACGTACTCGTCCCAACCCTCGTTCTCGGGGTCGAACTCGGTCTGCGCCGACTCCCAGGTCGCCGAGGCCAGTTCGACACCCGGCACGTCGCCGAGCAGCGCCACCGGGTCGATGAAGTGGGCGAGCGAACCCGACGGGTCCACCTCGATGGCGTCGACGGACTGGGCGCGCTCGTCGTCGTCGAGGTACTCGTCCTCGGTCACCTGCTTCAGGGCGGCCGCCTTGAGCGCGCCCTCGTCGGTGATCTCCGCGATGAGCTCGATCTTGAGCCGGACGTAGCGCGGCTCGTCCTGGGTGGTTTCAGTGCTGGTCATGCGTGTGAGCGTACGGGAAGGGCCGGTCCCTCGGAGAAGGACCGGCCCTGCCGTTCTCCGCCTCGGTTCCCCCACCCGGGAACCGCGGAGACGCGCCGTGCGGCGCGCAGTACCGCGGGAGCCGCCGCACCCTGTCGACCGGCCGCAGCCGGACAGGGGCGGGACGACGGCACCTCCCGCGGAGACCCCTCTCCCCCGTTGCCGGGTTGGAGGGCGGACACGGCGGGCCGGGTCAGGACCGCCCGACGTGTCCGGAGCCGACCGCGTCCGCCGGGGAGCCGCTCCCGGACGGTTGCCGTCGTCTCGCTCGGCGTCTTGCCGTTGACCACCACGATGCCGGACGGTTGTTAACCGCGTGCTGCGGGCAGGTGACGCCGGTGTACCACTTCGCCCGTGGGCGAACCGCGGGCAAAACGTGGGCGAAACCTCGTCCGCCCCGCCGACCGGAGCCGGTGGCGGGGTCGGGGTCGGTCAGGGCCCGCCGGGGCCGGTCAGGGCCGGCGCCGACGGGTCAGTGCGCGGCGCGGCCGGCGAGGAAGCCCAGCAGGTCCTGGCGGGTGACGATGCCCTGCGGCTTGCCGTCCACCAGCACCACCGCGGCGTCGGCCTTCTCCAGCACGGTCATCAGGTTGGTGACCGTCTCGCCCGCACCGACGACCGGCAGCGGCTTGGACATCACCCGGTCCAGCGTGTCGGTCAGCTCGATCTCCTTCGCGAAGACGCCCTCCAGCAGGAGCTTCTCCGCCACCGAGCCGATCACCTCGCCGGCCATGATGTCGGGGTGCCCGGCCCCCGGGGAGACCACCGGCATCTGCGAGACGCCGTACTCGCGCAGCACCCGGACCGCCTCGGCGACCGTCTCGTTCGGGTGCATGTGGACGAACTGCGGGATGCCCTCGTGCTCGATGGCGTCCTTGCGGGCCAGCACCTCGCCGATGTGCGCCTCGTCGGTGGCCGAGGGCAGGAAGCCGTAGTCGGCCATCCAGTCGTCGTTGAAGATCTTGGACAGGTAGCCGCGGCCGCCGTCCGGCAGCAGCACCACCACGACGTCGTCCGGGCCCAGGCCCTTGGCCACCTCCAGCGCGGCCACCACGGCCATGCCGCAGGAGCCGCCGACCAGCAGGCCCTCCTCCTTGGCCAGGCGGCGGGTCATCTGGAAGGAGTCCTTGTCGGAGACGGCGACGATGCCGTCGGCGACGTCACGGTCGTAGGCGGTCGGCCAGAAGTCCTCGCCCACACCCTCGACCAGGTACGGCCGGCCGGTGCCGCCCGAGTAGACCGAGCCCTCCGGGTCGGCGCCGATCACCTTGACCTTGCCGCCCGAGACCTCCTTCAGGTAGTTGCCGGTGCCGGAGATGGTGCCGCCGGTGCCGACGCCCGCCACGAAGTGGGTGATCCGGCCCTCGGTCTGCTCCCACAGCTCCGGACCGGTGGAGTGGTAGTGCGAGGCCGGGTTGTCCGGGTTGGAGTACTGGTCCGGCTTCCAGGCGTTCGGGGTCTCCCGGACGAGCCGGTCGGAGACGTTGTAGTACGAGTCCGGGTGCTCGGGGGCCACGGCGGTGGGACAGACGACCACCTCGGCGCCGTACGCGCGCAGGGTGTTGATCTTGTCGGTGGACACCTTGTCCGGACAGACGAAGATGCACTTGTAGCCCTTCTGCTGGGCCACGATCGCCAGGCCGACACCGGTGTTGCCGGAGGTCGGCTCGACGATGGTGCCGCCCGGCTTCAGGGCGCCCGAGGCCTCGGCGGCCTCGATCATGCGCATCGCGATGCGGTCCTTCACCGAGCCGCCGGGGTTGAAGTACTCGACCTTCGCCAGCACTGTCGCGCTGATGCCCTCGGTGACCTTGTTCAGCTTGACCAGCGGCGTGTTGCCGACGAGGTCGATGATCGAGTTGTGGTACCGCACGGGGGTCCTCCCGGTTGTGGGCATGCGAGTGCTTTCGGTACTGCAAAGCCTAGGCCGTGCCGCCCGCCCCAGCCCGCCCTTCCGCCCCACCCGCCCCTCGCCCCGCCCCGGCCCCGCGCGGCGGCCCCGCCACCCGCCCCCCTCCCCCAATGGCCCAGCCCCGCAGGTAGCCCCGGCCCCCGCGCGGGTAGGAGGGGGGTGCAGGCATCGCCATGGCCCCGGAGGGGGCGGCACCAGGACGCGAAGGGGGCATCGGATGCCAGGGGCACAGGACTCGCGGGCCCGGGTGGCCCGCCGGATCGCCACCGCGGCGGCGTACGGCGGCGGCGGGCTCGGCCTGCTGGGCGTGGGACTGGTGGGCGTGCTGCTCACCGAGAGCAAGCTGGCGATCCAGGCCATCGGCGTGCTGGAGGGCGATCCGCCCAAGGCCGACGGCGTCTACGGCGAGGCCTTCGCCGACAGCTCCGCCGCCACGCAGCCGCCGCTGGTGCTGGCCGTCCTCGGCGACTCCACCGGCGCCGGCCTCGGTGTGCTGCGGGCCCGGGAGACCCCGGGTGCGCTGCTGGCCGCGGGCCTGGCCTCGGTGGCCGAGCGCCCGGTCCGGCTGGTCAACGTGGCCCGCTCCGGCGGCCGTTCCGCCCACCTCTCGGGCCAGCTGGAGCAGGCGCTGCCGCACCACCCGGACGTCGCCGTGCTCATGATCGGCGCCAACGACGTGACCCGGCACAGCCCGGCCCAGCTGGCCGTCCGCCAGCTCGGCGAGGCCGTCGCGGCGCTGCGGGCGAACGGCTGCGAGGTGGTGGTCGGCACCTGCCCGGACCTCGGGACGATCAAGCCGGTGCACCCGCCGCTGCGCTGGGTGGCCCGCCGGCTGAGCCGCCAGCTGGCGGCCGCGCAGACCATCGCGGTCGTGGAGGCCGGCGGCCGGACGGTCTCGCTGGGCTCGCTGCTGGGCCCGGAGTTCGCGGCGCGCCCGGAGATGTTCGCCGCCGACCGCTACCACCCGTCCGCCCAGGGCTACGCGACGGCCGCGATGGCCGTGCTGCCCTCGGTGTGCGCCGCGCTCGGCCTCTGGCCGGAGGAGGAGCGCCCGGCCGCACCCGTGCCGGGCGGGACGGTGCTGCCGGTGGCGATGGCCGCCGCCGCCGCGGCCGGGCGTTCGGGCACCGAGGTCGCGGCCGTCGAGACGGAGGGCGCCGGCCGCCGCTGGGCGTTGCTGCGCCACCGGCTGCGGGTCGGGCTGCCCGGCTCGTGGGCGCCCGAGGAGGCCCGGGAAGGAGCCGTTCCAGAGGCCGGCGACACGTCGGCCAGCTCACACGCCGGGACGGGTGACGCCTGATCTACCAGGCGGTAACTTTCCTCCCGGACGCCAGTCCGCCGTCACCCAGCGAGGAGCCCGCCATGCCCGAAGCCGTCATCGTCAGCGCCACCCGTTCGCCGATCGGCCGGGCCTTCAAGGGCTCGCTCAAGGACGTCCGCCCCGACGACCTGACCGCCCACGTCATCCAGGCCGCGCTGGCCAAGGTCCCGCAGCTCGACCCGCGCGAGATCGACGACCTGATGCTCGGCTGCGGCCTGCCCGGCGGCGAGCAGGGCCACAACCTGGCCCGCATCGTGGCCGTCCAGATGGGCATGGACTACCTGCCCGGCGCCACCATCACCCGCTACTGCTCGTCCTCGCTGCAGACCACGCGGATGGCACTGCACGCGATCAGGGCCGGCGAGGGCGACGTCTTCCTCTCGGCCGGCGTGGAGACCGTCTCGCGCAGCGTGAACGGGACCTCGGACGGCATGCCGGGCACCACGAACCCGGTCTTCGACGAGGCCCAGGCCCGCACCGCCAAGCGCGCCGAGGAGGGCGGCGGGGAGTGGCACGACCCGCGCGAGGACGGCCTGCTGCCGGACGCCTACATCGCGATGGGCCAGACCGCCGAGAACCTGGCCGCGCTCAAGGGGATCACCCGCGCCGAGCAGGACGAGTTCGGCGTCCGCTCGCAGAACCTCGCCGAGGCCGCCATCAAGGCCGGCTTCTGGGAGCGCGAGATCACCCCGGTGACGCTCCCGGACGGCACCGTGGTGAGCAAGGACGACGGCCCGCGCGCCGGCGTCACGCTGGAGGGCGTCTCCGGCCTGAAGCCGGTGTTCCGACCGGACGGCACCGTGACCGCCGGTAACTGCTGCCCGCTGAACGACGGCGCCGCCGCGCTGGTCATCATGTCCGACACCAAGGCCCGGGAGCTGGGCATCACCCCGCTCGCCCGGGTGGTCTCCACCGGCGTCAGCGCGCTCTCCCCCGAGATCATGGGCTACGGCCCGGTCGAGGCCTCCCGGCAGGCGCTGCGGCGGGCCGGCCTGACCATCGACGACATCGACCTGGTCGAGATCAACGAGGCCTTCGCCGCCCAGGTGATCCCGTCCTACCGGGATCTCGGCATCGACCTGGACAAGCTGAACGTCAACGGCGGCGCGATCGCCGTCGGCCACCCGTTCGGCATGACCGGCGCCCGGATCACCACCACCCTGATCAACTCCCTGCAGTGGCACGACAAGCAGTTCGGCCTGGAGACCATGTGCGTCGGCGGCGGCCAGGGCATGGCGATGGTGATCGAGCGCCTCAGCTGACCCCGCCGAGCCACCCCGAAAGGGTCTGGACCACCCATTTGGAGTGACCGTGAGTAATTGAGGGCCGGATCACATCGCGAGGTCGATCCGGCCCTCTTTTCGCTCGTTTTCGGCCCGGAAATCGACACTGCGGAGCGGATCAACTCCACTGCGTAGAACGGTGTTACCTAACAATTTGGGGACAAGAGCGAAAGTCCCCCACAAATTAGACATTCGCCACTGCGGCAACAGCCCCGGATGCGGCAGTGTGGACACGTAACCCCGTTCCGCTCCTCGCTAGGAGTACGTTCCGTGAGCGCCGTCTACACCATCCTGCTGCTGATCCTGATCACCGTGTCGACCGCCGTGCTGCTCCACCTCCGGGGACTCTCCCGCCGGCTGGACGCGCAGGCCGCGGCCCAGGCCGCACCCGCCCCGGTGGACCAGGCCGCGATACGCCAGGCCGTCACCGAGGCACTCGCCGCCGACCGCGAGCGGGAGATCACCGAGGCCCGGGCGTTCTGGGCCGAGCAGGAGGCCCGCGCGGCCGAGGACGCGCCACTGTTCGACTCCCCGTACACCGGCGCGTTCGCCAGCACCGATGAGTGGCCGCTGTTCTTCCCCCGCCCCACCGGCCCGCAGGACGCCGTCGACAACGCCGGCACCATGGACCCGGAGTTCGGCGAGGCGCTGCGCTCCGCGCTGGAGGACCTGATCAACGAGGGCCCCGCCGAGCCCGGTCCCGAGGGCGGCTCGTCGCTGTTCCCCGGCCAGGGCTCCGGCACCTCCTCCGCCGGCTCCACCGGCTCCGCCGAGCCCACCGGGGACGCCCGCGCCCGCCGCGAGGCCGACCTGCTGGCCACCGGCCTGGAGGCCGGGCTGCTGGACGCCGACCAGGCCGTCGAGGACGCCCCGGTCGCCGCGCCCGACCCGCGCCGCCACCCCTCCCACCCCGACTTCGTGCCCAGCCAGGCGCCGTCCCGCGAGTGGACCGACACCCGGCTGGCCACCCTCGCCGACGAGGCCGTCGCCCTGATCGACGTCCGCCCGGGCCCGCTGGGCACCCTGGACGTGTACGCCTTCGCCGACGGCACCACGCTCTGCGTGGCCCCGGGCGACCGGGAGGCCGCCTACCGGCTGATCGACGCGGTCCGTGCCGGTGAGCACGTCCGACTGCTCGGCGGCTCGCGCTTCTCCGGCTCGTACTCGCTGACCTTCTCCACCGACGAGGAGGCCGTCTACGTCCTCGCCGACCGGGTGGTCGCCAGCATCTGACGCCGCCCCAGCAGCGCGGCAGCACGGCACACACAGCGCAGCACACCGAAGGCCGGCCGGGTCAAGGGGTTACCGACCCGGCCGGCCTTCGGCGTGTCCGGACAGGGCCTAGCCGCAATGCCAGTGACTTTGGTGTGTCTGTCTCGTTGGTTGTGGTGTGGCGAGGGTGGGGCAGGTCAAGTCGTGTGCGGGTGAGCGGTTGTCGGATCG
>NZ_JBHWIO010000011.1:93530-152448 GCF_042732075.1 Kitasatospora sp. NPDC059812 | reverse complement strand
CGCGGCGCCGCCGCCGCGGGCCGCGGGACACCCGCCCCCCCCCCGCCCCGCGGGCCCCCCCCCGCCCCCCCCGGGTCGACCCTTTCGGGGGTCGGCCCGTCGATGTTCTCCGGTGACACTTTTGTGTCAATTACGCCGCGCATTCCGATCCGATTCCGGTACGCATTCCGGCCAGAAGCGGCAACACACCAGATCGGAGGACCACGGGGTGTACCACTGGGGAACCTCTCTTCGATACTCTGGGTTCGGCCGTGTGGCACATGCCCCGGGTCCGGCCTTCTCCAGGCCGCGCCAACGACCGTGACCGCCCGCCCCGCCGGGGCCTGCGGTCCATTCCCCGCCTTCGCACCGACGACGCGATCCGCGCCGCCCGATTTCCCCAGGAGAGTCCACCGCATGGCCGGTCCCGCGTTCCGTGCCGCCGCCGTCCGGGTCCGGGTTCCCGCGACCAGCGCCAACCTCGGCCCGGGCTTCGACGCCTTCGGCCTCGCGCTGGGCCTGTACGACGACGTGGTCGTCCGGGTCGCCGACTCCGGGCTCTCCATCGACATCGCCGGCGAGGGCGCCGAGACGCTGCCCCGCGACGAGCGCCACCTGCTGGTCCGCTCGATGCGCGCCGCCTTCGACCGCCTCGGCGGCCAGCCGCGCGGCCTCGAAGTGGTCTGTGCCAACCGGATACCGCACGGCCGCGGCCTCGGCTCCTCCTCGGCCGCGATCTGCGCCGGCATCGTGGCCGCCCGCGCGGTCACCATCGGCGGCCCGTCCGCGCTGGACGACGACGCGCTGCTGGCCCTCGCCTCCGAGCTGGAGGGCCACCCCGACAACGTCGCGGCCTGCCTGCGCGGCAACTTCACCATCGCCTGGACGGACGAGGAGTCGGCCAAGGCGGTCAGCCTGGAGCCCTCCGACCAGGTCGTCCCGGTGGTGTTCGTCCCCGCCGACGAGGTGCTCACCGAGACCGCCCGCGGCCTGCTGCCGAAGACCGTCCCGCTGACCGACGCCGCCGTCAACGCCGGCCGCGCCGCGCTGCTGGTCGAGGCGCTGACCAGGCGGCCCGAGCTGCTGCTCGCCGCCACCGAGGACCGCCTGCACCAGGACTACCGCTCCTCCGCCATGCCCGACAGCGCCGCCCTGGTGGGCGCGCTGCGCGCGGAGGGCGTCCCCGCGGTGATCTCCGGGGCCGGCCCGACCGTCCTCGCGCTCACCGACGAGGCGGGCGCCGACAAGGTGCTCTCCTTCGCCGGGCACCACGGCCACGGCGGCGACCCGGCGTTCGCCGCGCACCGCCTGGAGCTCGACCGGATCGGGGCCACCGTGCTCCCGCTGGACGGCTGAACGGCCCGTCCGGGCTGCTCGTCCGGCCTGGCCCGGCCACCTGCCGAGCCGGGCCGTCCGGACACGATTGGCAAGCGCAAGGCTGGGGAATGTCTGAGGGGGTCGGTAGTGTTAACCTCATTGCTGCACCAGGTGCCCTCCGGGGCTCGGTGCGCCGCGTCCCGATCCCAGCACTCCACTGCCGTGGAGTCGCGGCGATGCACGGGGCGACGATTCTCCGGGAGCCCACCGCAGCGCGTACGCAGCCTGCCTGCGCGACACGCGGCCGCATCCCGAAGCCGTGACGGCACCTGACTCCCACTCGCGGCCTCCCACCTTGAGGCCAGGACGGGCGGAGCGCGGTCCACCGTCACGCGACGGGGGCCCGGGATTCGCAGGCAAGCGTGGGGGTACGCCCGGTCGGCACACGACCGACCGGCCCGCCGCGCCACTCAGCACCACCGTGCTTCACGCACCGCACCTCGCAGCTCTCCCTCGACCGGCTTCCGCCTTTCGGGGGATCACCGCCTCGGACCGACGCAGTCGAGCGTCGGTCAGGACAGCACAACCGGTCGCCGAGCCAGACAGGCCGACGTCCGCTCCAGGGAAGGACCCTTAGTGAGCGACTCCACCGATCTGATGGGCGCGCGCCAGGACGCCGAGGCGTCGGACGCAGCCGCCGCCCCCGCGACCCCGGCGCGGCGCCGCCGTACCGCCGCCGCTGGCCTGGACGGCATGGTCCTGGCCGAGCTGCAGAAGCTCGCCGGGGACCTGGGCATCACCGGTACCGGACGCATGCGCAAGAGCCAGCTGATCGAGACCATCAAGGAGAAGAGCGGCGGAGACCCGCTGCTCGCCGCCGGTGGTGCTCCGGCCGCCGCCACCAAGCGCACCGCCGCCAAGGCGGACGCCGCCGAGGCGCCGGCCGAGAAGCCGGCCCGCCGCACCAAGGCCGCCGCCGCTGCGGCCGCCGCGGCCCCGGCCGCCGCCGAGTCGCAGGCCCAGATCGAGATCCCGGTCCAGGCCGCCGCCGAGACCGCCGCGCCCGCCCGTGCCGAGCGCACCCGCCGCCGCGCCACCTCGGCCGCCGGCGCCCCGACCGCCGACGTCACGGCCGACGCCGCCGTCGTCGTGGCCGAGCCAAAGCAGGCCGAGACCCGCCAGGCCGAGACCCGCGCCTTCGAGGGCCGCGAGGAGGGCCGCACCGAGACCCGTCGCGACCGCCGGGACCGCCGGGACCGCAGCGACCGCCCGGAGCGGGCGGAGCGCCCCGAGCGCGCCGAGCGCCAGGACGGCGGCGAGGCCCAGGACGGCGACTCCCGCGAGTCGCGCCGCGACCGCCGCAACCGCCGCGAGCGCACCGACCGCCAGCCCCAGCAGGGCGGCGGCCAGCAGCAGGCCGCTCAGGGCGACGGCCAGCAGGCCCGCCAGGGCGGCCAGCAGACCCAGCAGCCGCAGATCCAGCAGGGCGGCTACGACGACGACGAGTTCGGCGACGGCCGCCGCGGCCGCCGTGGCCGCTACCGCGACCGCCGGGGCCGTGGCGCCCGCCGCGAGGGCTTCGAGGCCGGCCCCGCCGAGCCGCAGGTCGGCGAGGACGACGTCCTGATCCCGGTCGCGGGCATCCTCGACATCCTCGACAACTACGCGTTCGTGCGCACCTCCGGCTACCTGCCGGGCCAGAACGACGTCTACGTCTCGCTCGCCCAGGTCCGCAAGAACGGCCTGCGCAAGGGCGACGCCATCACCGGCGCGGTGCGCCAGCCCAAGGACGGCGAGCGCCGCGAGAAGTTCAACGCCATGGTGCGGCTGGACTCCGTCAACGGCATGGACCCGGAGAGCGGTCGCGGCCGCCCCGAGTTCAACAAGCTCACCCCGCTCTACCCGCAGGACCGGCTGCGCCTGGAGACCGAGGCGGGCATCCTGACCACCCGGATCATCGACCTGGTGTCGCCGATCGGCAAGGGCCAGCGCGGTCTGATCGTCGCGCCGCCGAAGACCGGCAAGACGATGGTGCTGCAGGCGGTCGCCAACGCGATCACCCACAACAACCCCGAGTGCCACCTGATGGTCGTCCTGGTCGACGAGCGTCCGGAAGAGGTCACCGACATGCAGCGGTCGGTGAAGGGCGAGGTCATCTCCTCGACCTTCGACCGCCCGGCCGAGGACCACACCACCGTCGCCGAGCTGGCCATCGAGCGCGCCAAGCGCCTGGTGGAGCTGGGCCACGACGTGGTCATCCTGCTGGACTCGATCACCCGCCTCGGCCGCGCCTACAACCTGGCGGCGCCGGCCTCCGGCCGCATCCTGTCCGGTGGTGTCGACTCGACCGCGCTGTACCCGCCGAAGAAGTTCTTCGGCGCCGCGCGCAACATCGAGAACGGCGGCTCGCTGACCATCCTGGCCACCGCGCTGGTCGAGACCGGCTCGCGCATGGACGAGGTGATCTTCGAGGAGTTCAAGGGCACCGGCAACATGGAGCTCAAGCTCGACCGCAAGCTCTCGGACAAGCGCATCTTCCCGGCCGTCGACGTGGACGCCTCCAGCACCCGCAAGGAGGAGATCCTGCTCGGCAGCGAGGAGTTGGCCATCGTCTGGAAGCTGCGCCGGGTGCTGCACGCGCTCGACTCGCAGCAGGCGATCGAGCTGCTCCTGGACAAGATGAAGCAGACCAAGAGCAACGCCGAGTTCCTGATGCAGATCGCCAAGACCACCCCCGGCTCCAACGACTGACCGTAGCCGGACGGTTGTCGCCCACCGAACCCCGGACCGCGCGAGCGGTCCGGGGTTCGGTGCGTCCACCCGGCTTTGTTCCAGAGTTGGGACATCTTGAGGCTTTTTGATCATCTTGTCCGTTTTACTCTGGACCGTATGGCCGAGCACAAGAGGGTCCTGACCCGCCGCCGCAAGATCCTGCGGGCGGCCGCCTGCGCGTTCGCCGCGCTCGTCGTCCTCGGCGCCGGAGCGGCCGGCTACGCGTACGTCAAACTCAACGGCAACATCAAGAGCGTCGACATCAACGCCCGCCTCGGCGACGCCCGCCCGCCGGCCGCCACCGACGGCTCGTTCAACGTCCTGGTGCTGGGCTCCGACTCGCGCAACGGCGAGAACGGCGACCTGGCCGGCGGCGACACCGGCGACACCGCCCGCTCGGACACCGCGATGGTGCTGCACGTCAACCAGGACCACTCGCACGCCGAGGTCGTCTCGATCCCGCGCGACACCCTGGTCACCCGGCCCGACTGCACCGACGCCGGCGGCAAGGCGGTGGCCGGCGCCAAGCGCGCGATGTACAACAGCGCCTTCGAGGCCGGCGGCGCGGCCTGCGCGGTCAAGACCACCGAGCAGCTCACCGGGCTGCGGATGGACCACTACGTGCAGATCGACTTCGCCGGCTTCGCCCGCGTCGTGGACGCGATAGGCGGGGCCACCGTGAGTACCACGGTGGCCATCCACGACAAGGACAGCGGGCTCGACCTGGCACCGGGCGAGCACCACCTCGACGGGCAGCAGTCGCTGGCCTTCGTCCGCACCCGGCACGGCGTCGGCGACGGCAGCGACCTCGGCCGGATCGAACTCCAGAAGCAGATGGTGAAGTCGCTGCTCCAGCAGGCCGGCGGGATCGGGCTCTACTCCAACCCGGTCAAGCTCTGGTCGATCGGCGACACCATGACCCGCAGCATCACCACCGACTCCGCGCTGGGCTCGGTGAACGCCCTGGTGGGGCTCGTCCAGGAGCTCAAGGGGATCGGGCCGGACCAGCTCGGCATGGTGACCCTGCCGGTGGTGACCGCGCCCGGCGACCCCAACCGGGTGGTCGAGCAGCAGCCGCAGGCGGACCAGCTCTGGGCGGCCCTCAAGGCCGACCAGCCGGTCCCGCAGGCGATCGTCTCGGCGCAGCCCGAGAACCCCGCCCAGGCCGCCCCCACGGCCGCCCCCACGGCCCCGGCGAAGGCTCCCGCCCGGCGCTGAGCTGCGCCCGGAATATCCCGGAACACGACCCGGTTTGGGAAGATGCGGCCGGTCCTGGCAGACTGGTCCGTCGGTCCCGGTTCACGTGCGGCGCTCCCGCCGCCGACCCGGTGCCCTCCCGAACCTAGGAGAACCCCTTGAAGCCCAACGTTCACCCCCAGTACGTGGTCACCCGTGTGACCTGCACCTGCGGTGCCGAGTTCACGACCCGCTCGACCGAGGCCAGTGGCGAGATCCGCGCCGAGGTCTGCTCGCAGTGCCACCCGTTCTACACCGGCAAGCAGAAGATCCTCGACACCGGTGGCCGCGTGGCCCGCTTCGAGGCCCGCTTCGGCAAGCAGCACAGCGCGAAGGCCTAGCGCTCCCACGGCGCCGGTTCCCGGTGCCCCCGTACTCGTTCCGGGGGCGCTGGGGGCCGGCGCCGTTCGCATCCCCCCAGCACCCCCTCCAGCGGTTCGCACCACCGGCCGGTTCCCACCGGCTCCCAACGGTTCTCACGGGAAGAAGGCCCACTCCATGTTCGAGGCAGTCGAAGAGCTCCTCGTCGAGCACGCCGACCTCGAGAAGAGGCTGGCCGACCCGTCCGTCCACGCCGACCAGGCCAACGCTCGCAAGCTGGCCAAGCGGTACGCCGAGCTGACCCCGATCACCCGGGTCTACCGGCAGTGGCGACAGGCCGGCGAGGACATCGAGGCCGCGCGCGAACTCGCCGCCGAGGAACCGGAGTTCCTCGCCGAGGTGAAGGAGGGCGAGCAGCGCCGCGAGGGGCTGACCGAGGAGCTGCGGATGCTGCTCGTGCCGCGCGACCCGAGCGACGACAAGGACGTCATCCTGGAGATCAAGGCGGGTGAGGGCGGCGAGGAGTCCGCGCTGTTCGCCGGCGACCTGCTCCGGATGTACCTGCGCTTCGCCGAGCGGATCGGCTGGAAGACCGAGATCATCGACGCCAACGAGTCCGACCTCGGCGGCTACAAGGACGTCTCGGTGGCCGTGAAGACCAAGGGCAACGCCGAGCCCGGGCAGGGCGTCTGGGCCCGGCTGAAGTACGAGGGCGGCGTGCACCGCGTGCAGCGCGTCCCCGCCACCGAGTCCCAGGGCCGCATCCACACCTCCGCGGCGGGCGTGCTGGTCACCCCCGAGGCGGAGGAGGTCGAGGTCGAGATCGTCGCCAACGACCTGCGGATCGACGTCTACCGTTCGTCCGGCCCCGGCGGCCAGTCGGTCAACACCACCGACTCCGCGGTCCGGATCACCCACCTGCCGACCGGTATCGTGGCGTCCTGCCAGAACGAGAAGAGCCAGCTGCAGAACAAGGAGCAGGCGATGCGCATCCTGCGGTCGCGCCTGTTGGCCGCCGCGCAGGAGGAGGCCGAGCGCGAGGCCTCGGACGCGCGTCGCAGCCAGGTCCGTACGGTGGACCGCTCCGAGCGGATCCGGACGTACAACTACCCGGAGAACCGCATCTCGGACCACCGCACGGGGTTCAAGTCGTACAACCTGGACCAGGTCCTGGACGGCGAACTGAACGCGGTGATCCAGTCCTGCGTCGACGCGGACGCGGCGGCCAAGCTCGCCTCGGCCCAACAGAACTGAGACCGGCGCGCCCCAGCCCGAGCGACGGCGCGAGCCGGAGCGCAGAAACAAGAGGTCGTACGGATGAACCTGCTGCTCGCCGAGGTGGCCCAGGCCACCCAGCGGTTGGCCGCGGCCGGCGTGCCGTCGCCGCGCTTCGACGCGGAGGAACTCGCCGCCTACGTCCACAACGTCAAGCGCAGCCAGCTGCACTCGGTGAAGGACGCCGACTTCGACGCCCGCTACTGGGAGGCCGTCTCCCGCCGCGAGGCGCGCGAACCGCTCCAGCACATCACCGGGCGGGCGTTCTTCCGCTACCTCGAACTGGAGGTCGGCCCCGGGGTGTTCGTGCCCCGGCCGGAGACCGAGACGGTCGTCGAGTGGGCCATAGACGCCGTCCGCGACATGGACGTGGCCGAGCCGCTGGTCGTCGACCTGTGCTCCGGCTCCGGCGCCATCGCGCTCGCCCTGGCCCAGGAGCTGCCGCGCTCGACCGTGCACGCCTTCGAACTCGACGAGGGCGCGCTGCAGTACACCCGGCGCAACATCGAGGCCAGCCCCGACCGCGCCCGGGTCACCCTGCACGCCGGTGACGCCACCCGGGCCTTCGCCGACGACCGCTCCTGGGACGGCCGCTTCGACCTGGTGATCTCCAACCCGCCGTACATCCCGCTCACCGAGTGGGAGTACGTCGCCCCGGAGGCCCGCGACCACGACCCGCAGATGTCGCTGTTCTCCGGCGAGGACGGCCTGGACACCATCCGCGGCATCGAGCGGGTGGCCGCCCGGCTGCTGCGCCCCGGCGGCGCGGTGGTGATCGAGCACGCCGACCAGCAGGGCGGGCAGGTCCCGTGGATCTTCAACGAGGAACGCGGCTGGACGGACACCGCCGACCACCGCGACCTGAACAACCGACCGCGCTTCACGACAGCCCGCAGGGCGTCGTTGTGAGCAGCCGGGCCGCGGCAGCGCCGCTCGCCCGGCCGCGCCGTGAAGACCGTGCTGTGAACGCTGTGATGAGCCATTCCGGAAGGGGACCGCACCGATGAGCCGCCGTTACGACTGTGCCGACGCCGGGGACCGCGCCACCGGCCTGCGCGAGGCCGCCTCGGCCATTCGCCGGGGCGAACTCGTCGTGCTGCCCACCGACACCCTGTACGGGGTCGGCGCGGACGCCTTCTCGCCGGAGGCCGTCGGCGACCTGCTGGCCGCCAAGGGCCGCGGCCGCAACATGCCCTCGCCCGTGCTGGTCGGCTCGCCGACCACCCTGCACGGCCTGGTCACCGACTTCTCCGAGCAGGCCTGGGAGCTGGTCGACGCGTTCTGGCCGGGCGGGCTCACCCTGGTCGCCAAGCACCAGCCCTCGCTGCGCTGGGACCTCGGCGAGACCCGCGGCACCGTCGCCGTCCGGATGCCGCTGCACCCGGTCGCCATCGAGCTGCTGAACGCCACCGGCCCGCTGGCCGTCTCCAGCGCCAACAAGACCGGCGGCCCGTCCCCGGCCACCTGCGACGAGGCGCAGGCGCAGCTCGGCGACGCCATCTCGGTCTACCTGGACGGCGGACAGGCGGACCACGCGACCGCCTCGTCCATCGTCGACGTCACGGGCAAGGTCCCGGTCCTGCTGCGGGCGGGCGCGATCAGCGTCGAGCAGCTGAGGGAGGTCGTCCCCGACCTGGAGGCCGGCAGTTGACGCCCATCGCCTCGCTCCATGCCGGGCCCGGCATAGCGCCGTACCTGAGTGTGGGCCCCAGGCCGCTGGACCACTTCCGGATCCTGTTCGTCTGTACCGGCAACATCTGCCGCTCGCCGATCGCCGAGCGGCTCACCCGGCGTGAGCTGGACACCCGGCTCAGCCCCCGGGTGGCCGGCCGGATCCTGGTGGAGAGCGCCGGCACCTGGGGCCACGTGGGCGCGCCGATGGAGGACCACGCCGTGACCGTCCTGGACGAGTACGGCGCCGACAGCGGCGGCTTCACCGGCCGCGAGCTGCTGGACGAGCACGTGGTCGAGGCCGACCTGGTGCTCACCGCGACCCTGGACCACCGCGCCCAGGTCATCTCGATGGGCCACGAGGCGGGGCTGCGCACCTTCACCCTGAAGGAGTTCACCCGCCTGGTGCGGACGATCGACCCGGGCACCCTGCCCGACCCGCGCCGCGGCGCCGACGTCACCGAGCGCGCCCGCGCCCTGGTCCGGGCGGCCGCCGCGCTGCGCGGCTGGCTGCTCGCCGCCACCCCGGAGTCCGACGAACTGGACGACCCGTACGGGGCCCCGATCGGCATGTTCCGCAACTGCGGCGAGGAGATATTCCACGCGGTCGACCCGGTGGTCACCGCGCTCACCGGCGTGCCCGCGCTGCGCTGACCGCCCGCGCCGCGAGCGGCCCGGAGGCCCCCCGGCGGCCCCCCGGAGACCAGGGGACGGCCCGCGGCGGCCGAGCGCCGAATGGCCCCGCGCCGACGAGCCGCCCGGCCCGGCCGGTCCTACGCTGGAGGAACCCACCCTTCCCGGCCCCCACGCCGGGAGGCGCCCCCACGCCGCCCCGGAGCCCCGCCATGACCGTCACCGACGCCCCGACCGGCCCGACCGCGACCAGAGGGCGCCCGTGGGCCTCCGAGGCACTGCACCGGGCCGATCCGCAGGTGGCCGACCTGCTGGCGGCCGAGGCCGAGCGGCGGGCCGAGACGGTCCAGCTGCTGGCGGGGGAGAACCTGACCTCCCCGGCCGTCCTGGCGGCGCTGAGCGGGCCGCTGATCGACAAGTACGCCGAGGGCTACCCGGGCCGCCGGCACCACACCGGCTGCGCCCTCGCGGACGCCGCCGAGCTGCTGGCGATCGACCGGGCCCGTGAGCTGTTCGCCGCCCCGCACGCCAACGTCCAGCCCCGGTCGGCGACTTCGGCGATGCTGGCGGCGTACGCGGCGCTGCTGCGGCCCGGCGACGGGGTGCTGGCGATGTCGCTGGAGCACGGCGGCCACCTCAGCTGCGGCTCGCGGGCGAACTTCTCCGGCCGCTGGTTCGCCTTCACCGGGTACGGGGTGCGCGAGGCCGACGGCCTGATCGACCTCGACCAGGTGCGCGACCTGGCCCGCGAGCACCGCCCGAAGGCGATCGTGGCGGGCTCGATCTCGCACCCCCGGCACCCGGACTGGGCCGCCTTCCGGGAGATCGCCGACGAGGTGGACGCCTACCTGATCGCCTCGGTCGCCCAGACCGCCGGCCTGGTCGCGGCCGGCGTGGCGCCCTCCCCGGTGCCGTACGCGGACGTCACCGTGGCGGCCACCCACAAGCTGCTGCGCGGCCCGCGCGGGGGCCTGCTGCTGTCCACCGCGGAGCTGGCCGAGCGGATCGACCGGGCGGTGTTCCCGTTCAGCCAGGGCGGGGCGGCGATGAACGAGGTGGCCGGCAAGGCGGTGGCGCTGGCCGAGGCGGCGACGCCCGGCTACCGGGCGTACGCGCAGCGGACGGTGGACGGGGCGCGGGTGCTGGCGACAGGGCTCGCGGCGGCCGGGATGCGCCCGCTGACCGGCGGCACCGACACCCACCTGGTGACGGCGGACGTGAGCCCGCTGGGCGTCACCGGTGCGGAGGCCGAGCGGCGCTGCGCCGTGGCCGGACTGCTGCTCGGCAAGTGCGCGCTGCCCTTCGACCCGGCTCCGGCGGCCGAGGCCTCCGGGATCCGGCTGGGCACCGGCACGGTGACCAGCCAGGGGATGGGCGAGGCGGAACTCGCCGAGCTCGCCGGGCTGATCGCTCAGGCGCTCGCCGGAGGCACGGGCGCGCGGGTGGCGAACCGGGTCCGGGAGCTGGCCCTGTCCTTCGCCGACCGGCGGTGACGAGAGCGTCG
This sequence comes from Kitasatospora sp. NPDC059812, assembly GCF_042732075.1. Classification (NCBI taxonomy): domain Bacteria; kingdom Bacillati; phylum Actinomycetota; class Actinomycetes; order Kitasatosporales; family Streptomycetaceae; genus Kitasatospora; species Kitasatospora sp. NPDC059812. The sequence continues at coordinate 141,740 of NZ_JBHWIO010000011.1, read as the reverse complement.
TCGACGGATATTCGGATCTCCTACCCGGGAGAGCGAACCGCGATGCGTGCCTTGAGCGTCCGACTCAATAAGGTGTGGGGCGTGGCGACGCACCTCGAACCCCGGGAACGCAGGGGAGTACCTTCGGTACCTCCCCGTTGGACAGTGACGCAGGAGGCCGGTGGTGCGTGAGTATCTGCTGGTGCTGTTCTGCACCGCCGCCGTCACCTACCTGTTGACCGGCCCGGTCCGGAAGTTCGCCATCGCGGCCGGCGCCATGCCGCCGGTCCGCGCCCGCGACGTGCACCGCGAGCCGACGCCGCGGCTCGGCGGGATCGCCATGTTCGGCGGGCTGTGCGCGGGCATCCTGGTCGCCTCGCAGCTGGACAACCTGAGCAAGGTGTTCTCGCAGGGCACCGACATCCGCGCGCTGCTGTCCGGCGCCGGGATCATGTGGCTGCTCGGGGTGCTCGACGACAAGTGGGGCGTGGACGCGCTGGTGAAGCTCGGCGGCCAGATGATCGCCGCCGGTGTGATGGTCTGGCAGGGCGTCACGGTGATCACCCTCCCGGTGCCCGGTGTCGGCGCGGTCGCGGTGAGCCCCACCCAGGGCATGGTCATCTCGGTCACCCTGGTCGTCGTCATGGTCAACGCGGTGAACTTCATCGACGGCCTGGACGGCCTGGCGGGCGGCATGGTCTGCATCGCCGCGATGGCGTTCTTCCTGTACAGCTACCGGCTCTGGTACGGCTACACGATCACCGACGCGGCGCCCGCGGTGTTGTTCAGCGTGCTGCTGATCGGCATGTGCCTGGGCTTCCTGGCGCACAACATGCACCCCGCGCGGATCTTCATGGGCGACTCCGGCTCGATGATGCTGGGCCTGATGCTGGCCGTGGCCGCGATCTCCATCACCGGCCGCGTCGACCCGGACCTGATCAGCAGCGAGACCGGTTCGCAGACCGCGACCGTGCACGCCCTGGTGCCGATCTACATCCCGCTGCTGCTGCCGCTGACGGTCATCGCGCTGCCGCTGGCGGACCTGCTGCTCGCGGTGGTGCGCCGCACCTGGGCCGGCCAGTCGCCGTTCGCCGCGGACAAGCGCCACCTGCACCACCGGCTGCTCCAGGTCGGGCACTCGCACAGCCGTGCGGTCCTGATCATGTACTTCTGGGCCGCGCTGATCGCCTTCGGCACGGTGGCCTTCTCGGTCACCAACACCGGCCGCACCGTGGTGCTGACGCTCGCCGGGCTCTGCCTGGTCGGCCTGGTGGTGCTGCTGACGCCGCAGTTCCGGCCGCGCGCGCCGAAGGCGGTGCAGGCCTTCGTCCCGCCGCGCTACCGGCGCCGTCCGCCCGCCCCCATGGCCGAACTGTCGGCAAAGGACAAGCAACTTCTCGGTGAAGCCGACCGGGGAGCCTCCGCGCTCGACGACCACGGCCGGACCACCGGCCGCCGCTAGCAAGGCAGTTGATGTTCCGTCGGATGGCCTCACCCGTTCGGCTGTACCGTTGCGCCGTCGGTGTGACAGGTGCCACACATTCATGGTAAAGCTCTCATCAAATAGTTTGTGATACCGTTCACGAGTACCGAGAACACGCCGAAAGACCTGACAGGTGGAGGACTTCCGTCCCTGGTCGGTCTCCCTCGACGGGCCCGCCGCTCCAGCGGGCGGCCCGGGCGGCGGCCTCTCGGTCCGGTGTCACCCACCACCTTCTGTGCCCCGTCCCCCCGTCTCATCGACATGCCGCCGGAGCTGCCGACATGCCGTCCACCGACGCCCGGATCCTCCGAGGCGCCGCGATTCCCACTGCGGCCGCCGGGATCATCGCCATGGCGATCTCGTTCGCCGTCGCCGGCGGGAAGGGGCTGCTCGGCGCCCTCTTCGGCGCGCTGCTGGTGATGGCCTTCTTCAGTTCCGGCCAGGTCGCGCTCGACCGCCTGACCAGGTCGAACCCGCAGATCATGATGGCCGCGGCGCTCCTGGTGTACACCACGCAGATCCTGCTGGTCGGCATCGTCCTGGCCGTCTTCAAGGACACCGGGCTCTTCAACCGGCAGGCCTTCGCCTTCACGCTGCTCGGCTGCGCGCTGATCTGGACGGGGTTCCAGGTGCGTGGCGCGCTGAAGGCCAAGACCTTCTACGTCGACCCCGACGCCTCGGAAAAGAAGGGTGACAAGCCTTCCGACTCGGGGCGTCAACAGTGACGAGGCCCGACTGTCCCCCCAACGAGGGGGGCGGTGTTTATGCCGCACTGACGGACTGCTATCGTCCGTCGCAACAACGGAGTACGGGAAGCGGCCAGGTCTGTCCGAACAGCGGACGGATCGCCCCCCGAATCCGCGCAGTCTTCGATGATCCCGCTGTGGTGCGGCGCACCGGCGCGCGGGATCCGCGAGAAACCCATCAAGTTTCAGTGCCGCTCCGTGGCCGCAGGCCACGCCGACACACCGAGGTTGCCGTAACCATGCGTCACGACGAAGGAGTCCGTGGTGAGTGCTGATCAGCTCACGTTCCTCGCCTCAGGCAGTTGCCACTTCGGGGACGCTGGCTGCGGCTTCCCGGCCCCGGGTCTGAACGAGTTCCAGTTCAAGCCGATCTTCTCGATCGGCAGCATCGAGTTCAACAAGCCGATGCTGCTGTCGGTCATCGTTGCGCTCCTGGTCGTCGTCTTCTTCTGGGCCGCCTTCGCCAAGCCGCGCCTGGTCCCCGGCAAGCTGCAGCTGGTCGGCGAGATCGGCTACGACTTCGTCAAGCGCTCCATCGTGCTGGAGACGATCGGCAAGAAGGGCGAGAAGTACGTCCCGATGCTCGTCTCGATGTTCTTCTTCATCTGGTTGATGAACATCATGTCGATCATCCCGTTCGCACAGTTCCCCGTGACGGCGGCGATCGCGTTCCCGGCCGGCCTCGCGGCGGTCGTGTGGATCACCTACATGACGCTGACCTTCAAGAAGCACGGCTTCGTCGGCGGTCTCAAGAACCTCTGCTGGCCCTCGGGCATCCCCGGCTGGGTCATGTTCATCCTGGTGCCGATCGAGTTCTTCTCGAACATCTTCGTGCGCCCCTTCACGCTCGCGGTCCGAGCCTTCGCGAACATGTTCGCGGGCCACCTGCTGGTCGTGATGTTCTCCGTTGCCTCCTGGTACCTGCTCAGCCCGACCCTGGGTGCGCTCTACGGCTCGGCCTCGTTCGTCGTCGCCGTCGGCCTGACCGCCTTCGAGCTGCTGGTCCAGTTCCTGCAGGCCTACATCTTCGTGATGCTCGCCAGCAGCTACATCGCCGGTGCCCTCGAAGAGGCGCACTGAGCCAGGGGGCCCCGGCCCTCCTGAACCACTCCCGGAACGCCCGGTGGCCAATCACCACCGGTACACCATCCCCGCAAAGGACACACTGCAATGAGCATGCTCGCTGAGGTCGGCGTCTACGGTTCCGTCGCTTCGATCGGTTACGGCCTCGCCGCGATCGGCCCCGGCATCGGTGTCGGTCTCATCTTCGGTAACGGTGTGCAGGCGATGGCCCGCCAGCCCGAGGCTGCCGGCCTGATCCGCTCCAACATGTTCATCGGCTTCGCGCTGACCGAGGCGCTCGCCCTCATCGGCATCGTCATGCCGTTCGTCTTCGGCCAGGGCCCCAAGTAATCCCCGGCGTAGACCCTTCGAGGAAGGTCCAGATATGAGCGTCGTGGCTCAGCTTGCGGAGACGGAGGAGATCATGAATCCTCTCCTGCCCGCGTGGCCCGAGATCATCATCGGCCTGCTCTGCTTCTTCATCGTCTTCGGCCTGCTCGGCAAGAAGCTCCTCCCCAGCATCGAGAAGGTGCTGTCGGAGCGTCGGGACGCCATCGAAGGCGGCATGGAGCGCGCCGAGGCCGCCCAGGCCGAGGCCCAGGCCCTGCTTGAGCAGTACCGCGCCGAGCTCGCCGAGGCGCGTCACGAGGCTGCCCGCATCGTCGAGCAGGCTCGCGAGCAGGGCGCTGCCCAGCTCACCGAGATGCGCGAGGAGGGCCAGCGTCAGCGCGAGGCCATCGTCGCCGCCGGCCACGCGCAGATCGAGGCCGACAAGAAGCAGGCGACCGCCGTCCTGCGCCAGGACGTGGGTTCGCTGGCCTCCCAGCTGGCTTCCCGCATCGTGGGTGAGTCCCTTGAGGACAGCGCTCGGCAGAGCGGCGTGATCGACCGTTTCCTGGACGAGCTGGAGGCCAAGGCCGCCGTTGCTCAGGGTGCGGCCAAGTGATCGGCGCCAGCCGCGAGGCCCTCGCCGCCGGCCGGCAGAACCTGGAGAGCCTGACCGACTCCACCTCGGTGGACGCGGCCAAGCTCGCCGAGGAGCTCACCGCCGTCACGGCCGTGCTGGACCGTGAGGTGTCGCTGCGCCGTGTCCTGACCGACCCGTCCCGGTCGGGTCAGGACAAGGCCCAGCTGGTCTCCTCGCTGCTGACCGGTCAGGTCTCCGGCGAGACCGTCGACCTCGTCTCCGGTCTGGTCCGCTCCCGCTGGTCGGGCTCGCGCGACCTGGTGGACGGGACCGAGGAGCTGGCCGCGTACGCCGAGGTCATCGCGGCGGACAGGGCAGGCGCTCTGGACGACGTCGAGGACGAGCTGTTCCGGTTCAGCCGGGTGGTGAGCGGCTCGCACGAGCTGCGCGCCGCGCTGACCGAGCCGAAGGCCGGCATCGCCCCGAAGGCCGCGCTGATCAACAAGCTGCTCGGCGGCCGCGCCCACGCGGGCACCGTCCGGCTGGTCACGGCCATCGTCAACGCGCCGCGTGGCCGTAGCCTGGAGCAGGGCCTGGAGTCCTACTCGAAGCTCGCCGCCGCGCGCCGCGGCCGCGTGGTGGCCCTGGTCACCACCGCGGTGCCGCTGTCGGACACCCAGAAGGAGCGCCTGTCCGGTGCTCTGGCCCGGATGTACGGCCGCCAGGTCCACCTGAACATCGACGTCGACCCCGAGGTCGTCGGCGGTGTCCGGGTGCAGGTCGGCGACGAGATCATCGACGGCACCGTGTCGAGCCGCCTCGAAGGCGCTCGCCAGTCGCTCGAAGGCTGAGCACCGAAGCAGCAGCACATCCGACCCTCGGTCGGGAAACCGGCTCCCCAAGGAGCCGGCACATCGGACGGCCGGTTCGGCAGACCCGGCCGAGAGTCGAATACTTGCGGCCCTCAATGGCGGGCCGAGGATCGCAAACTAGGAGAGCAGGGAAGCCTGATGGCGGAGCTTACGATCCGTCCGGAGGAGATCCGGGACGCGCTGGCCGACTTTGTCCAGTCGTACCAGCCGGACGCCGCTTCTGTGGAAGAGGTCGGCACGGTCACTGACGCGGCGGACGGCATCGCGCATGTCGAGGGCCTGCCCTCGGTCATGGCGAACGAGCTGCTGAGGTTCGAGGACGGCACGCTCGGCCTCGCGCTGAACCTCGACACCCGCGAGATCGGTGTCGTCATCCTCGGCGAGTTCGGTGGCATCGAAGAGGGCCAGACCGTGCGCCGCACCGGCGAGGTCCTCTCGGTTCCGGTCGGCGACGGCTACCTCGGCCGCGTCGTGGACCCGCTGGGCAACCCGATCGACGGTCTGGGTGACATCGCCTCCACCGGCCGTCGTGCCCTGGAGCTGCAGGCCCCCGGCGTCATGGCCCGCAAGTCGGTCAAGCAGCCGCTGCAGACCGGCATCAAGGCCATCGACTCGATGACCCCGATCGGCCGTGGCCAGCGTCAGCTGATCATCGGTGACCGCCAGACCGGCAAGACCGCGGTGGCCGTCGACACGATCATCAACCAGCGCGACAACTGGCGCTCGGGCGACCCGGAGAAGCAGGTCCGCTGCATCTACGTCGCCGTGGGCCAGAAGGGCTCCACCATCGCGTCCGTCCGCGGCGCCCTGGAGGAGGCCGGCGCGCTGGAGTACACCACCATCGTGGCTGCTCCCGCCTCCGACCCGGCCGGCTTCAAGTACCTCGCCCCGTACACCGGTTCGGCCATCGGCCAGGAGTGGATGTACGACGGCAAGCACGTCCTGATCATCTTCGACGACCTGTCGAAGCAGGCCGAGGCCTACCGCTCCGTGTCGCTGCTGTTGCGCCGTCCGCCGGGCCGCGAGGCCTACCCGGGCGACGTCTTCTACCTGCACTCCCGCCTGCTGGAGCGCTGCGCCAAGCTGAACGACGCCCTGGGCGGCGGCTCGATGACCGGTCTGCCGATCATCGAGACCAAGGCCAACGACGTCTCGGCGTACATCCCGACCAACGTCATCTCCATCACCGACGGCCAGTGCTTCCTGGAGTCCGACCTGTTCAACGCCGGCATCCGCCCGGCCGTGAACGTCGGCATCTCGGTCTCCCGCGTCGGTGGCTCCGCCCAGATCAAGGCCATGCGCTCGGTCGCCGGCCGTCTGCGTCTGGACCTCGCCCAGTACCGCGAGCTGGAGGCCTTCGCCGGCTTCGGTTCCGACCTGGACGCGGCCTCCAAGGCCCAGCTGGCGCGCGGTGCGCGCATGGTCGAGCTGCTGAAGCAGGGCCAGTACCAGCCGTTCCCGGTCGAGGAGCAGGTCGTCTCCATCTGGGCCGGCACCACCGGCAAGCTGGACGACGTCCCGGTCGCCGAGATCCGCCGCTTCGAGCGCGAGTTCCTGGACCACGTGCGCCTCCAGCACAAGGACCTGCTCGCGGGCATCGTCGAGACCGGTCTGCTCGCCGAGGGCACCGTCGACGCGCTGACCACGGCCATCGACGCCTTCAAGCAGGGGTACCAGACCGCCGACGGCAAGCTGCTCTCCGAGCAGGCCTGAGTCCGGTAGCGAGGGAAAGGACGTAACGACCCATGGGAGCACAGCTTCGGGTCTACAAGCGCCGGATCCGCTCTGTCACCGCGACGAAGAAGATCACCAAGGCGATGGAGATGATCTCCGCGGCGCGCATCGGCAAGGCGCAGCGCGCGGTGGCCGCCTCCGCCCCGTACGCCGATGAGCTCACCCGGGCGGTGACGGCGGTGGCCACCCGGTCCAACGCCAAGCACCCGCTCACCACCGAGAACCCGAACGCCACGCGTGCCGCCGTCCTGCTGATCACGGCGGACCGCGGCCTGGCGGGCGGTTACTCGTCCAACGCCATCAAGGCGGCGCTGGCGCTCACCGAGCGCCTGCGCGGCGAGGGCAAGGACGTGGTGACCTACATCGTCGGTCGGAAGGGTCTGTCGTACTACACCTTCCGTGACCTGGCGGTCGGGAACTCGTGGACGGGCTTCTCGGACAAGCCGACCTACGGTGACGCGAAGACGGTCGCGGGCGAGCTGATCGAGGCCTTCACGGCCGAGACCGGCGGCGTGGACGAACTCCACGTGGTCTCGACCGAGTTCGTGTCGATGCTGACGCAGGACGCGGTGGACGCCCGACTGCTGCCGCTGAAGCTGGACGAGGTCCAGCTCAGCGACCAGACGTCGGCCAAGGCCGAGATCTTCCCGCTGTACGACTTCGAGCCGTCGGCGGAGGGCGTCCTCGACGCGCTGCTGCCGCGGTACGTCGAGAGCCGGATCTACAACGCGCTGCTGCAGTCGGCCGCCTCCGAGCACGCCGCCCGCCGCCGCGCGATGAAGAGCGCGACGGACAACGCCGGCGAGCTCATCAAGTCGCTCACGCGGCTTGCCAACTCGGCCCGTCAGGCCGAGATCACCCAGGAAATCAGCGAGATCGTCGGCGGTGCCAACGCCCTCGCCGACGCTAGCCGCGGGAGCGAATGAGAATGACCACCACTGTTGAGCCGACCACGGCGACGGGCCGCGTCGCGCGGGTCATCGGCCCGGTCGTCGACGTGGAGTTCCCCGTCGACGCCATTCCGAACATGTTCAACGCCCTGCACGTCGAGGTGGAGAACCCCGACGGCTCGGGCAAGAAGACCCTGACCCTCGAGGTCGCCCAGCACCTGGGCGACGGCATGGTCCGCGGCATCTCGATGCAGCCGACCGACGGTCTGGTCCGTGGCACCCAGGTCACCGACACCGGTGCCGCCATCTCGGTGCCCGTCGGCCAGATCACCAAGGGCAAGGTCTTCAACGCCCTCGGCGACGTGCTGAACGTGGACCAGAAGGAGTTCGACCAGCAGGTCGAGGTCCGCTGGCCGATCCACCGCAAGGCGCCGGCGTTCAAGGACCTCGAGTCCAAGACCGAGATGTTCGAGACCGGCATCAAGGTCATCGACCTCCTCACCCCGTACGTCCAGGGTGGCAAGATCGGTCTGTTCGGTGGTGCCGGTGTCGGCAAGACCGTTCTGATCCAGGAGATGATCTACCGCGTCGCCGAGAACTTCGGTGGTGTGTCGGTGTTCGCCGGCGTCGGCGAGCGCACCCGTGAGGGCAACGACCTCATCGACGAGATGGTCGACTCGGGCGTTCTGGACAAGACCGCGCTGGTCTTCGGCCAGATGGACGAGCCGCCGGGCACCCGTCTGCGCGTCGCGCTCTCCGCGCTGACCATGGCGGAGTACTTCCGTGACGTCGAGAAGCAGGACGTGCTCCTCTTCATCGACAACATCTTCCGGTTCACCCAGGCCGGTTCCGAGGTGTCGACCCTGCTCGGCCGCATGCCCTCCGCGGTGGGCTACCAGCCGAACCTGGCCGACGAGATGGGCCTCCTCCAGGAGCGCATCACCTCGACCCGCGGTCACTCGATCACCTCGATGCAGGCGATCTACGTCCCCGCGGACGACCTGACCGACCCGGCCCCGGCCACCACCTTCGCCCACCTGGACGCGACGACCGTTCTGTCGCGCCCGATCTCGGAGAAGGGCATCTACCCGGCCGTCGACCCGCTGGACTCCACGTCCCGCATCCTCGACCCGCGGTACATCGCGCAGACCCACTACGACACGGCCCTCCGTATCAAGGGGATCCTGCAGAAGTACAAGGACCTCCAGGACATCATCGCCATCCTCGGCATGGACGAGCTGTCGGAGGAGGACAAGATCACGGTCCACCGGGCCCGTCGCATCGAGCGCTTCCTCTCGCAGAACACCTACGTGGCGAAGCAGTTCACCGGTGTCGAGGGTTCGACCGTGCCGCTGTCGGAGACCATCGAGGCCTTCAACTCGATCGCCGACGGCAAGTACGACTCCGTCCCGGAGCAGGCCTTCTTCATGTGCGGTGGCATCGAGGACCTCGAGAAGAACGCCGCCGAGCTGGCGAAGAAGTAATCGCGGCCGGTAGCAGCTGAGTGACCGTGAGGGGTGGCCCCGAGCCCGGGACCACCCCTCACGTCGCATCGGCTGTGATTCCGGTCAAATCCGTGCCGCCGGTTTCATGCCGGGGGCGCGCGGCCGTTATTCTTACCGAAACTCCCGAGTAATCGGGGGTTGCATGAGCCTAGGAGCCCACGTTGGCTGAGCTGCACGTCGAGCTGGTCGCAGCCGACCGCAAGGTGTGGTCCGGTGCGGCCACCATCGTCGTCGCCCGTACGGCCTCCGGCGACACCGGCATCATGCCGGGTCACACCCCGGTGCTGAGTGTGCTGGAGACCGGTCCGGTCACCATCCGCACGACGGACGGCGGCACCGTGATCGCCGCGGTGCACGGCGGCTTCATCTCCTTCGCCGACAACAAGCTGTCTCTGCTCGCGGAGATCGCCGAGCTGGCGGACGAGATCGACGTCGCCCGCGCCGAGCGCGCGCTGGAGCAGGCCAAGTCGGGCCTGGACGAGCACGCCGAGCGGCGCGCCGAGGTCCGCCTGTTCGCGGCGCGCGGCCTCAAGGCCCACGTCTGAGTGCGCCAAGACCCCGGTTCAGCGGGGTCGACCGACGGTCCCGGGGACGCGTGAGCGTGACCCCGGGACTGTCGTCGTAGTTGGTAGGTCAACGCGGTCGCTTGATACGACCGATACGGGGAACGCGGGTAGCGAGGAGGTAGGTGAGCATGGTCCTCGCGCTTGTGGTGTGTGCGGCGGTCGTGGCGCTGGGTGTGATCGGCCTGGTGGCGTTCGCGGTACGACGCCGCCTGATCCAGCGGGTCGGCGGCACGTTCGACTGCAGTTACCGACTCAAAATGCCCGCCGACGCCTCGACGCAGCCCGACCTCGACGAGAACGGCAAACCCACCTCGGCCCCGGTCCCCCAGACCGACGGCAAGGGGTGGGTTTTTGGTATCGGCCGCTACAGCGGTGACTCGATCGAGTGGTTCCGGGTCTTCTCGTACGCCCCGCGCCCGCGCAGGGTGCTGCCGCGCCGGGAGATCGAGGTGCTCGGCCGGCGCTACCCGGAGGGCCAGGAGGAGCTCGCCCTGCTCTCCGGCTCGGTGGTGCTGCGCTGCCTGCACAACGGGGAGCCGCTGGAGCTGGCGATGAGCGAGGACGCGCTCACCGGCTTCCTCGCCTGGCTGGAGGCCGCCCCGCCCGGGCAGAGGGTCAACGTCGCGTAGCGACGGACCCTCGGGGTGGGGGTACCCCCGGCCGGAGGCTGGGGGAGGTGAACGTCGCGTAGCGGCGGGACCCTCGGGGTGGGGGTACCCCCGGCCGGAGGCTGGGGGAGGTGAACGTCGCGTAGCGACGGACCCTCGGGGTGGGGGCACCCCCGGCCGCCGGGCTGATCCCCGCTCGGGGTTAACGCCGCCTAACCCGTCCGGCTACGCTGGCCGCATGGTGAATCTGACGCGCATCTACACCCGTACCGGCGACGACGGCACCACCGCGCTCGGCGACATGAGCCGGACCACCAAGACCGATCCCCGCCTGGCGGCGTACGCCGACACCAACGAGGCGAACGCGGCGATCGGGGTGGCCGTCGCGGCCGGATCGCTGCCCGAGGACATCGTCACGGTGCTCGTCCGGATCCAGAACGACCTGTTCGACGTCGGCGCGGACCTGTCCACGCCGGTGGTCGAGGACCCGAAGTACCCGCCGCTGCGGGTGCTGCCGTCGTACATCGACCGGCTGGAGGGGGACTGCGACCACTACCTGGAGCAGTTGGAGAAGCTGCGCAGCTTCATCCTGCCCGGCGGTACGCCCGGCGCGGCCTACCTGCACCTGGCCTGCACGGTGGTGCGGCGGGCCGAGCGGGCCACCTGGGCGGCGATCGCGGAGCACGGGGACAGCGTCAACCCGCTGACCGCGAAGTACCTCAACCGGCTCTCCGACCTGCTGTTCATCCTGGCCCGGGCGGCCAACAAGGAGCGCGGCGACGTGCTCTGGGTGCCGGGCGAGAACCGCTAGGGAGAGTCACTCAGAGCCGCTTCTCCGGGACGCCGGCGACGGGCTGCTCGGCGATCGGGGCGTGCGCGTCCTGCTCGCCGGCCGGCGGCTGCTTGGGCCAGAGCGTGTAACTGACGGCGATGACCACGTTGACCACGGCGGCGATGCCCAGCTTGAGGTACCACTGGAGGAAGGTGCCGAAGTGCGCGGAGCCTCCCGACAGCGGCACCAGCAGGGTGATCAGGCTCAGCGTGATCACGGCCGAGACCACCGTGCGGCGGCAGATCTGCCACTCGTACCGGGACCGCTCCGCGCCGTACTTCGGTGAGCGCGGCGGCTTGGGGCCGCCGGCGAAGCGGTACATGAAGTGCCGGTCGGCCCAGCGGACCAGGGAGGGCCCGTACCCGATGGAGAAGCCCGCGTAGCTCGCCGCGAGGGCGTGCGTCCAGCTCGCGGCGGCGCCGCCGCGCAGGTCGAGCACGGTGAGCGCGTACAGGGTGAGGTCCACCACCGGCAGGCCGACCAGCAGGGCGGTGCTGGTGCGGCGCCACCGCAGCAGGTAGCGGGCGGCGAGACCGAGGCCGAGCAGGATCCAGAAGGAGATCTCGGCCGCGACGATGAGGGTGACGATCACGTTGTGCTCCCGGGCGGTCGGCGGTGCCTCCAGCCTGGCGCGCGGGCGTGGCCGCGTCGTCGTCGCCGGGTGCCGTCCCGGCCTGCACCTTTCGATGTACGGCTGCTCCTCCGGGGACGGGAGCCGCCCGGCGCCCGGGGATGGTGAGATGGGGGTGTGCTGAGACCGACCCTCACCCCGCGCCAGGAGGACCGGGGGATCGCCCTGCTCGGTCTGTTCGGCGGAGCGCTGCTGGTCGCGCTCCAGGTCTACGACAACTCCTCGCGGATCCCGCGCTGGGCGGTGGTGCCGTCGCTGCTGGTGATGGCGGTGCTGGAGCTGTTCCGCCGGACCAGGCCGGTGCTCACCACGACGCTGGGCGGGCTCGCCTTCGGGTGCAGCATCTTCACCGGCGCCCTGCTGGCGACCAGTCTGATGTACACCGACCTGCTCTACGCGGCGGTGCTCTACGGCACCCCGAGGATGTCCCGGATCCTGCACCTGACCGGCACGGGCTCGGTGCTGGTGCTGTCCACCCTGGTGCTGATCTACAGCGACGCCTCGAACGCGGCGGCGGTGGTGGTGCTCACCGTGCTGATCTACCTGGCGCCGGTCTGGACCGGGGACGTGGTCCGCAAGCACCGCGACCGGGCGGTGAGCGAGCGGCTGCGGGCCGAACAGACCGCGCTGCTCTCGGAGATGGACCGGCGTGAGGCCGTCGTCGCCGAACGCGCGAGGATGGCACGGGAGTTGCACGACGTGGTGGCCAACCACCTGTCGGCGATCGCGATCCACGCGACCGGTGCGCAGTCCGTCGCCCGGCGCCGTCGGCTGGCCGGGGACGACCCGCTGGTGGAGGTGCTGGCGGTGATCCGGGAGAGCAGCGTCCAGGGTTTGGCCGAAATGCGTCGCATGATCGGACTGCTGCGCGACAGCGGCGGGGGAGAGGCGGACGAGTCGTACGCGGCGCCCGACCTGGCCGCCGTGGACGCCCTGCTGGCCAAGGCCCGGGCGGCCGGTCAGGACGTCGGGCTGGACTTCGAACTCGCCGAGCAGGGCGAGCGCGGGGAGGTCCCGGTGCCGGTCCGGCTGGCCGCGTACCGGATCGTCCAGGAGTCGCTGACCAACGCGCTCAAGCACGCCGGGCCCGGACTGGTCAGCGTGCGGATGGAGTTCGGCCCCGAGGAACTGCGGATCGCCGTCGACAGCCCGTACCGGCACGGACCGGGCCGCGAACTGCCCGGCGCCCGGGCCGGGCTGGTCGGCATGGCGGAGCGGGCCGGGCTGCTCGGCGGCAGCTTCGAGGCGGGGCCACGGAACGACTACTGGAGCGTGCGCGCGGTACTGCCGCGCGGGCGGGAGAGCGGGGCAGGGGCATGACGATCCGGGTGCTGGTGGCCGAGGACCAGGCGGCGGTACGGGCGGCGCTGGTGATGATCCTGCGGGCCGAACCGGACATCGAGGTGGTCGGGCAGGCCGCCGACGGCGAGGAGGCCGTCCGGCTGGCGCTGGAGCTGCGGCCCGACGTGGTGCTGATGGACGTGCAGATGCCCCGGCTGGACGGCGTCTCGGCGACCCGGCAGGTGGTCGCCGCCGGGGCCGGCCAGGTGCTCGTGCTGACCACCTTCGACCTGGACGAGTACGTCTACGGCGCGCTGCGGGCCGGCGCGGCCGGGTTCCTGCTCAAGGACCTGGAGGCGGACACCCTGGTCGAGGGCGTCCGGACGGTGGCACGCGGGGACGGCATGCTGGCGCCCTCGGTGACCAGGCGGCTGATCGGCGCCTTCGCCCGGCCGGACCGGGCGGTCGGGCCGGAAGCCAGGGAGGCGGTGGCCGGACTGACCCCGCGTGAGCGGGAGGTGCTGGCCTGCATCGGGGCCGGGCTGTCCAACGGGGAGATCGCGGCCCGGCTGGAGATGGCGGAGGCGACCACCAAGACGCACGTCAGCCGGATCCTGGCGAAGCTGGGGCTGCGCAACCGGGTGCAGGCGGCGATCCTGGCGCAGGACCTCGGGCTGAGTGTCTGACCGTCCGACCGTCTGATGGTCTGGCCATCCGGTCCGGTCAGATGGCCCGATCGGCTGGTCTGATCAGCTGGTCACGGCGGGTCTGGGTCGCCCGACCAGGTCGGGCGCAGATCACACTCCCGATTGACACCACGGGGCCGGATTGGGCATTAGAGTCCCGGCAACGAGCGACGCGGCTCTCCGGCGGTGACCCCTGCCCTGAGCCGCCTTCAGGGCCCGCCCCAGGGCGGCGACGGCATCGGGAGACCCAGCCATGAGCAATGCGTCCAGCAAGCAGATCGCCGTGATCGGTGCCGGCCTGATGGGCGCCGGCATCGCCCAGGTGTCCGCGCAGGCCGGCCACCCGGTGGTGCTGCGGGACGTCACCGAGGAGGCCCTGCAGCGCGGTCTCGCGGGCATCCGCGCCTCCTACGCGAAGTTCGTCGCCAAGGGCCGGCTGAGCGCCGAGGACGCCGAGGCCGCACTGGGCCGGATCACCACCACCACCGACCTGGGCGCCGTCGCCGAGGCCGACATCGTGGTCGAGGCCGTGTTCGAGCAGTTCGAGGTCAAGGAGGCCGTCTTCCGGGAGCTCGACAAGCTCGCCAAGGACGGCGCGGTGCTGGCCTCCAACACCTCCGCCATCCCGATCACCCGGATCGCCGCCGCCACCCGGCGCCCCGAGTCGGTCGTCGGCGTGCACTTCTTCTCGCCGGTGCCGCTGATGAAGCTGGTCGAGCTGGTCCGCGGCTACAAGACCAGCGACGAGACCCTGGCCGCCGCCCGCGCCTTCGCCGAGGGCGTCGGCAAGGACGTCGTGGTGGTCAACCGGGACGTGGCCGGCTTCGTCACCACCCGCCTGATCACCGCGCTGGTCGTCGAGGCCGCCAAGCTGTACGAGTCGGGCGTCGCCACCGCCGAGGACATCGACACCGCCTGCCGCCTCGGCTTCGGCCACCCGATGGGCCCGCTGGAGACCGCCGACCTGACCGGCGTGGACATCCTGCTGCACGCCGCCCGCAACATCTACGAGGAGACCCAGGACGAGAAGTTCGCCGCCCCGGAGATCATGGCGCGCATGGTCACCGCCGGCGACCTCGGCCGCAAGAGCGGCCGCGGCTTCTACCCGTACGAGGGCAAGTGAGCCCCTGCCGGAACGGGTGAACGACGACGCCCGGCGACCGGGCGGGCCGTGCGGCCGAACACCGTACGGCCCGCCCGGTCGGGGGCGGGTGAGTTTCCTCACGCCAGGTGCCGCAGACGGGTGATTTGGGCGGTAATCGAGCGTAGGTGTGGAGACTGACTGCGTATATTCCCTCGGACGAGTGAAGTTGCTTCAGATCTGGCCGGAACCAGCAACCTGCGCTGCTGGTTCGCCGTCAGAAGAGGGAGACCCGGCCCAGCACGACGAGGCTGCGACCGGACCCGGGCGAGGGGCCACGGCCCGCCCGGATGGACACCCCACCCCCCGCCCCGGCACGGCCGGGTCGGACCACCCCCGTACCGGACCGGTCAGGCGAAGGAGGAGAGCATGCGCATCACCGGCGACCACAGGGCGCTGGCCATCGAAGGCCGCCTCGACGTGCGCACCGCCGCCGACGCGCGTGCCCGGCTGCACCAGGCCGTGGACGGCGGCCTCGGCGACCTCGTGCTCGACCTCGCCCGGCTGGAGTTCTGGGACGCCACCGGCCTCGGCGTGATCATGGGCACCCACCGCAGGGCCGGCCGGATCGGCCGCCGGCTGGTGCTGCGCTCCGTCCCGGCCCAGCTCCAACGGCTGCTGGTGGCCACCAAGCTGCACCGCATCCTGGCCGTCGACGGCGTCACCGAGGCCCAGGGAATCGCCCTCTAGGGCCTGTCCGGTCCTGCCCTCGTTCGGCCTCTGCCCTTGCTCGTTCCCAGCCCGCGTTCGTCCCCTGCCCGGTCTTCGTCCGGCTCCGACCCGGCCCGGATCGGCCGTCGCCCGGCCCCCGACCGGACTGCCCCTGCGCGGGCGGGCCCGGATGTGCAAGAGTCTGCCCGTCAGATGACGGCCGCCTCAGCCAGCTGCCCCCAGCCCGCGCGCGGCCGCGACCGAGACGTCAGCCGACCGGCGCGGGGCGCCGGCGGCCGAGCAGGATGCGGAGCAGAACGTGGCACAGCCAACCGGGGAGTTCCGGCAGGAGGCCGCCCGCACCCGAGGCGGCGAACTCGTCTCCGGCGCCCTGCTGGTCGGCGTCGGCGCCCCGGACGGCTCCGAGGTCAGGCCCTGCCCCGAGGAGTGGCGGCCCCGCCCGCGCCGGATCGAGCGCAGCGAGCCCGCCCGGGGCCCGGTCGGCGGCGTCGGCCGCGCGGTCGGCCCGCTCGCCCTCGGTGCCGGGCCCGCCGACCTGCCGCTGCTCGACCGCGAGGCCGACGTCGCCGAACTCCTCGGCCTGCTCGCCGAGGGCCGCTCGATACGCCTGGTCGGCCAGGCCGGCTCGGGCCGCAGCGCGCTGCTGTCGGCCGTCGCCGAGGCCGCCGCCGACCTCGCCCCCGGCGGCGTCGTCCAGCTCTGCGGGCACCGCCGCACCACCGCCGACCTGCTCCAGGACCTCTTCGCGGCCACCCACCACGCCCCCGGCTACCGGCCCGACCCGGGCCGGCTGGCCGTGCACCTCGCCGAGGTCGGCGCGATCGTGGTCGTCGACGGCGCGGAGCAGTCCGGCGCCGAGCTGGAGGGCCTGCTCGCCATCGCCCCCGGCTGCGCCTTCCTGATCTCCGTCGCCCCCGGGAGCCCGGCGCTGTCGCCCGGCTCCCGCCTGCAGGACCACCTGGTCGCCGGGCTCTCCCGCTCCGCCTGCCTCGCCCTCGCCGCCCGCCAGGCCGGTCGGCCGCTGGACGTCGAGGAGAAGGCCTGGGCGGTCGACCTCTGGTTCGAGTCCGAGGGACTGCCGCTGCGCTTCGTCCAGGCCGCCGCGCTGCTGCGCCAGCGGGATGTCGCGGTGGACGCGCTGGTCGCCGCCGAGGAGGACCGGATGGGGGTCTTCGGCGCGGTCGAGGAGCCCGTCCACGACCCCGACCCGGCCGTCCGCGAGAACGCGCTGCGCCGCACCGTCCCGCTGCCGTCCGTCGCCGAGACCGCCTCACCCGCCGTCCGGCTCGCGGAGGGTCTGAGTGAGCCCGCCCAGGCCGTCCTGAGGCTCGCCGTCGCGCTCGGCGGCGAGTGCCCCACCGCGCCGCACCTGCCCGCGCTGATCGACGTCGGCCAGGGCGAGAGCGCCCTCGCCGAACTCGCCGACGCCGGGCTGGCGGTGTCCATCGGCGGGCACCACCGGCTGACCGCCGGGGTGCTGGACCTGCTCGCCCCGCACTGGCCGGCCCGCGGCTGCCTGGACGGCGCCGCCCAGCACTTCGCCTGGTGGGTCGGGCACAGCTCGGTGTCGCTGGCGCAGGTCGCGGCCGAGGCGGAGGTGGTGGTCGGCGTGCTGGTCGCGGACCGGGAGGCCGGCCGGCACGACGCCGTCGTGCGCCTGGCCCGGGCGGCCGCGCCCGCGCTGGCGCTGGCGCTGCGCTGGGGCGCCTGGGAGCGGGTCCTGCACCTGGGGCTGGAGGCGGCCCGCAGGACGGGCTCCGGCACCGACCAGGCCTGGTTCCACCACGAGGCGGGCGTGCATGCGTTCTGCGTCCAGGAGCCGTCCCGGGCGATGGCCGAGCTGGAGACGGCGCTCACCCTGCGGTCCGCCGCCGGCGAGCAGCGCGGCGTCGCGGCAGCCGGCCGGATGCTGGACCTGCTGCGCGCCGACGGGCGGCAGCTGCCGCCCGCCGCGACCCCCGGGCCGGCGCCCGTGCGGCGGCCCGTCATCCGCGCGATAGCCAAGGTGCCGTCCAGCCTGCGCTCCGGGACCAGGCGCCGGGTGATCGCCGCGTCGGCGGCCGTCCTCGCGCTCGGGGCGCTCGGGACGGCGGTGGCGATGAGCGCCACCGGTCCGGAGCAGCACCCGGGCAACGACCCGCACACCCGGCTCGACGACCCCGACGGCGGGCAGGGCGGGCCGCTCCCGTCGCCGCACGTCGGTGGCCCGACCGCCGGTACCGGTGCCACCGGTACGGGGACGCCGGGGACGGACGCGGGCGGCGGTCCGGCGGCGGACGGGACCAGCCCGGAGCCGTCGCAGAGCGGTGGCGCGTCGCGCTCGCCGAGTGCGTCGAAGAAGCCGAGCCGTGGGCCGAGCGAGACCGCGGGGGCCACCGAGCAGCCGCAGCAGTCGCAGTCGCCCGCACCGGGACAGTCGCAGCCGCCGGCCCAGCAGTCCGGCCCGCCGCCGGGCGGTGGCAGTGGCGGCAGCGGCGGCAGTGGTGGTGCCGGCGGTGGCAGCGGTGGCGGTGGTAACTCCGGGGGCACTCAGCCCGGCGGAGGCGCCAGCACGCCGCCCCCGCCGAAGCCGTCGACCACGTCGCCCTCGGCGACCGCGAGCACACCGCCGCCCGCCACGACGGGCCCCGCGACCGGGACGCCCAGTCCGTCGTCGACGGCGTCCTCGCCGCCCGCGACCTGACCGGTCAGAACAGCTTGAGCTTGTCGTCGTCGATGCCGCGCAGCTCGTCGTAGTCCAGCACCACGCAGCCGATGCCCCGGTCGGTGGCCAGCACGCGGGCCTGGGGCTTGATCTCCTGGGCGGCGAAGATGCCCTTGACCGGGGCCAACAGCGGGTCCCGGTTGAGGAGTTCGAGGTAGCGGGTGAGCTGCTCGACGCCGTCGATCTCACCGCGGCGCTTGATCTCGACGGCCACCGTGGTGCCGTCCGAGTCGCGGCAGAGGATGTCGACCGGGCCGATCGCGGTGGGGTACTCGCGGCGGATCAGGGACCAGCCGGCGCCGAGCACCTCCATCCGGTCCGCGAGCAGCTCCTGGAGGTGCGCCTCGACGCCGTCCTTGATCAGGCCCGGGTCCACCCCGAGTTCGTGGGAGGAGTCGTGCAGCACCTCCTCCAGCGTGATGATGAGCTTCTCGCCGGCCTTGTTCACCACCGTCCAGACCCCGTCCGCCTCCTTGAGCGCGCACGGCGGGGACATCCAGTTGAGCGGCTTGTAGGCGCGGTCGTCGGCGTGGATGCTGACGCTGCCGTCGGCCTTGACCAGGATGAGCCTGGTGGCGGAGGGCAGATGGGCGGAGAGCCGACCGGCATAGTCGACTGAGCAGCGGGCAATTACGAGACGCACGGTCGACCACGCTAGCCCACCGGGGCCAGTTGATGCGATTCCACGACGACCGGGTGAAGAAACCGGGAACCCCGCGAACATGGAGGTTCGGCAATTCCGCGCACCGCCCGTCGCGGTCTGGCGCCCACCCCCTGGGGTCGCTACCGTACGTGACGGCACGCGTGCGGGATCGCTGTCAACGGGGACGGAGACTTCAGATGAACGATCCGACGGGATCCGGCCAATGTGGTGCACCACCGCGTATTTCCAAAGCAATCCACAGGAATGACCGGCCCGTCCCGCCGTTGACTGCCACGCTGTTCCGAGCGCGGTCGGTGTCCGGGACGTCACGTCCCGTGGTGCCGCCGCCTTCGCAGGGTGTCAAAAACGCCCGTTCCACGGCGTTCCGGACACCACGCGCGATCCGCCCACCCTCACTGTGAGCTTGGACTACGCACGACCACCCGGGCGCCGCGCGGGTGGACCGCGAGAGGAGAATCCATGTCGCTCGACGTCTCACCGGCCCTGCTGGAAAAGGCCGAGCGGGGCGAGGTCGACGAGCGGGAATTCGTCGACTGCGTCCGCGTCTCGCTGCCGTACGCCTGGGACCTGATCAGCTCGCTGGTCGCCCAGGCGAAGGTCGACGGTACCGACTTCGCCGACAACCAGGTACCGCCGCCCAGCGAGCAGGCCCGCGGCCAGCTCCTGCGGGCCCTCGCCAGCGACGCCATCCGGGGGGCCCTGCAGCGGCACTTCGGGGTGCGGCTGGCCTTCCAGAACTGTCACCGGGTGGCGGTCTTCCTGCCGTCGGACGCCAACGAGGCGCGGCACGCACGCTTCACCTCGGTCCGGGAGCAGCTGCTCAACCAGTCCGAGGAACTGCGGGACTGCTGACCCGGCAGCACCGCCGATCCCGGGCCCTGGGTCCTGATCGGCCCTAGCGGTCCTGAAGGTCGTCGGGCCGCCCCCGTCCCCCGGTGCGGGGGGAGGGGCGGCGGCCCGGACCGGGCCCGGCCGCTCCACCCCCGGTCTCACCCCAGCTGCGGCAGCACCTCGGAGCCGAGCCGGGCGATGTTGTGCAGGGTCGCCTCGCGCTCGCCGCTGCCCTCCGCGAGCAGCGCGAAGCGGCGGATGCCGGTCCGCTCGGCGGTGGCCAGCAGCCGGTCGGCGCACTGCCGCGGCGTGCCCACCGCGTGCAGGTCGCAGAGGAGTTCGGTGTACTCGCGCGGGTCGCGCATCTTGCGCTCCCGGCCGTCCACGGTGCGGTGGGCGCCGAGCCCGTACTCGAACCAGCCCGGCATGGCGTTCAGCAGGGTGGCGCGGGCCGCCGAGGTGCGGTCGTCGACCTGGGCCACCCCGGCCGCGACGTGCCGGCGGTTCACCCGGCGCAGCTGCTCCTCGCCGCGCCCGGCGGCCAGCCAGGCGGTGCGGTACAGCTCCAGCATGCGCAGCTTGTCGTCGTCGCCGGAGTGCATGCCGAGCAGCATCGGCAGGCCGCGTTCGGCGGCCAGCCGCACCCCGCTCGGCGAGGTGCACGCGACCACCATCGGCGGGCCGGCCACCGGCCGCCCGGACGGGTCGAGTTCCTCACCGACGCCCTCGACGTCCTGGCGCTGGCGCGGGAAGCGCACCGGGCCGGACTGCTCGCCGAGACCGAGCCAGCTGCCCAGTCCCGGCCGGCGCACCGGTTCGGTGGCGCGCGGCACCACCGCCACCTCGGGGAAGGCGAACTGCGGGCCGTCCGCGCCGACCCGGGAGCCGCGCAGCCAGCGCAGCAGCAGGTCCAGCCGCTCCGGGAAGCCGTTCTCGAAGGCGTCCACGCCGCCGCCGAACACGTCCAGGTCGATCCAGGGGCCGCCGCGGCCCACCCCGAGCGTGAAGCGCCCGTCCGAGGTGAGGTGCAGCAGCGCGGCCTGCTCGCCGAGCGCCACCGGGTGGGCGGTGGAGAGCACGCTGACCGCCGTGCCGACGCCGATCCGGCGGGTGCGGCCGAGCAGCAGCGCGGCCAGCGTGGCGGCGTTGGGGCAGACCCCGTACGGGACGAAGTGGTGCTCGGCCAGCCAGACGCTGTCCAGGCCCGCGCGTTCGGCCTCGACGGCGGCCCGGACGGTGCGGTCCAGCGCCTCGCGGTGGCTCTGCCCGGGGAACTGCGCGGACAGCAGGAACGCGCCGACCCGCACCGGCGCGGTGTCCGGCGGGAGCGCGCCCGCCCGCTGCGGCACGGGCAGCGGCTCGCCCGCCGCGGCCGTGACCGGGGCGGGCGAGGTCAGCACCGGGCCGGGGGCGGGCGGCCGGACTCCTACGGGCCGACGGGTCTCGGCGCGGGCGCTGGTCTTGGTCATGGTGGGGCCTCCTCGGGTGCGCGCAGGGTCTGCGGGCCCCGCCTGTTCCCCTTGTGGGTATCCGATGTCATGTGCCAACGGCACGCGGAAACCCGGATTTCGTCGGAGATCGGGTGGATCTCGGCAAAAACGCGGGAGCGTCGGACGATGCCGTGATAGTGGCCTGCCGGAGGGGTGGCCGGCCGTAGGCTGGAACGGCCCCGAAACCCCGGAAGAGAGGTAGTCCGACGTGTCGCCGCGCCGCAACCGGATCAAGAGCGCCGACCCGAGCGGGAGCGCCGAGCAGGCCTCCCCGCTCGGTGGATCGCTGCGCCGCACCGAGAGCCACCAAGGCGACGACTGGGTGGTCCAGACGGTCGCCGGGACGGCCGGGCGGCACTACCGGTGCCCGGGCTGCGACCAGGAGATCCCGCCGGGGATGGGCCACGTGGTGGCCTGGCCGATGCACGGCGCGGGCGTGGACGACCGGCGGCACTGGCACCGCGCCTGCTGGGGCGCGCGGGAGCGCCGGGCCTCCAACGTCCTGCGGGGCCGCGGCGCTCCGCGGTACTGAGCCGGCTGCGCGCCCCCTAGGCATCCCGGTTCTTGAGCACCAGCGCGCCGCCGAGCAGGGCGGCGAGCGTCCAGGCCAGGCAGATCACGAAGCCCGCCCACGGCCCGTACGGCTGGCCGTACTGCTCGTACACCAGCAGCATCCGCGAGCCCGCGTAGTCCGGGAAGTAGTGGGCCAGGGTCTTGACCTTCGGCACCGCGGAGAGGATCGGCGAGAGCAGGAAGAAGAACGGGACCAGTACGCCCAGCGCCAGCGTCTGGCTGTGCAGCATCGTGGTGACGCCGGCCGAGAACAGGCACAGCATCGTCAGGTACAGCGCGGCGCCGAACACCGCGCGCAGCACGTGCGGTTGGTCGAGGCTGGTGGAGTGCGAGCCGAGCAGCGCCTGGCCGGTGAAGAAGGTGACGAAGGCCGTCACCACCGAGACCGCCAGGGCCATCGCGCCGAGCACCACCGCCTTGCCGGTGAGCAGGGTGCCGCGCTGCGGGACGGCGGCCAGGGTGACCCGGATCATGCCGGTGCTGTACTCGTTGCCGATGGCCAGCACGCCGAAGACGATGATGGCGAGCTCGCCGAGCATGATGCCGGAGAAGGCCGTGCCGGTGGCGTCGAAGACGGACTGGTCGCCCCGCCGGAACTCGCCGAAGTTGTTGTTGGTGAGCAGGGACAGCAGCGCGCCGATGCCGACGGTGACGACGAAGGTCAGCGCGAGCGTCCAGACCGTCGAGCGGACGCTGCGGATCTTCGTCCACTCGGAGCGCAGGATCGCCGGGAAGGACGTCATCTCAGTTCTCCTCCTGCCGGGCCGCCGCGGTCTGCGGGGCGCCGTCCGCCTTCCAGCCGGCGCCCCAGACGCCGGGTGCGCCGGCCGCGTCCCGGCCCGGGCCGTCGCCCGCGTGGTACTCCACCGAGTCGGCCGTCATCTGCATGAACGCCTCCTCCAACGAGGCCTGCTGCGGGCTGAGTTCGTGCAGGACGACGCCGTGGGCCGCGGCCAGGTCGCCGAGCCGGGCGAGGTCGCCGTCGACCACCTCGTAGGAGCCGCCGGGCCCGGGCTCGGGCCGGAGCCCGACGCCGGACAGGGCGTCGAGCAGGCGCTCGGGGTGCGGGGTGCGCAGCCGGACGGCGGAGCGGGAGTTGCGTCGGATGAACTCCGGCATCGGCAGGTCGGCGAGCAGCCGGCCCTTGCCGATGACCACCAGGTGGTCGGCGGTGACGGCCATCTCGCTCATCAGGTGGGAGGAGACGAAGACGGTCCGGCCCTCGGTGGCGAGCCGCTTCATCAGGTTGCGGATCCAGAGGATGCCCTCCGGGTCCAGCCCGTTGACCGGCTCGTCGAACATGACGATCTCCGGGTCGCCGAGCAGGGCGGAGGCGATGCCCAGGCGCTGGCCCATGCCGAGCGAGAAGCCGCGGGCCCGCTTGCGGGCGACCGGGGTGAGGCCCACCAGGTTGAGCACCTCGTCCACCCGGCGGGTCGGGATGCGGTTGCTCTGGGCGAGCCAGAGCAGGTGGTCGCGGGCGGTGCGGCCGGGATGGACGGCCTTGGCCTCCAGCAGCGCGCCGATGTACTTGAGCGGTTCGCTGAGTTGCCCGTAGCGCTTGCCGTCGATGGTGACCCGGCCGCTGGTGGGGCGATCGAGGTCGAGGATCATGCGCATGGTGGTGGACTTGCCTGCGCCGTTGGGGCCGAGGAAGCCGGTCACCACGCCCTGCGGGACCTGGAAGCTGAGCCGGTCCACCGCGAGGGTCCTGCCGTAACGTTTTGTCAGGTCGTGCAACTCGATCATTCGCGCTCCCTTACTCTTTGTCAGGCTAGGACAAAGCGGATATCGCGGCCCGCTGAGTGGGCCCGCCGGGCGTGCCGGAATACGGTGGGCCCATGACCCAGCCCCCCTCCGCAGTGTCCGTCCGCGAGAGCGGCACCGGAACACCCCTCGTACTGCTGCACGCCTTTCCGTTGAACGCCTCGATGTGGTCCGCCCAACTGGACGCGCTGCCCGGTCTGACCGGCGACGAGGCCCGGGTGCTCGCCCCGGACCAGCGCGGCTTCGGCGGCACCGAGCTGGGGACCGACGAACCCTCGCTGGACCTGGTCGCCGACGACCTCGCCCTGCTGCTGGACGCGGCCGGGATCGAACGCGCGGTGGTCGGCGGGCTCTCCATGGGCGGCTACGTGGCGCTGGCCTTCGCCCGCCGCCACCCGGACCGGCTGGCCGGACTGCTGCTGGCCGGCACCCGCGCCACCGCCGACACCGACGCCGTCCGGGCCAACCGGGAGCGGATCGCGGCCGCCGTCACCGCCCGGGGCAGCGTCCAACTGCTGCTCGACGAGGAGGTCGCCGCCGGGCAGCTCGGGCCGGACTCGCGGCACCTGGTGGAGCGGGTGCGGTCGCTGGTCGCCGCCGCGTCGCCGGCCGCCGTCGCCTGGGCCCAGCGGGCCATGGCGGCCCGGCCGGACGCGCTGGACGTGCTGGCCGGGCTGCGGGTGCCCACCGCCGTCGTCGCGGGCGCGCAGGACGGCCTGGTGGCGCCGGAGGAGGCCGAACTGATGCTCCGGGCCCGGCCGGACGCCGAACTGACCGTCATCCCCGGGGCGGGCCATCTGAGCGCCCTGGAGGCGCCGGAGGCGTTCAACACCGCCGTCCGCGACCTGCTGGCCCGGGCGGCGGCCGGATGAGGGAGGAAGCGACCGGCTGGGACTTCTCGGCGCTGGAGGTGACCGGCCGGATGCCCGTGACCAACCGCGGCGAGGGCCTGGTCGAACTGACCCTGGAACCGCTCGGCGAGGACTACTGGCTGCGCCCCGGCGAGACCTTCATCGTCACCTCGTACGGCGACCACGGCTCCGGCCACCCGTTCGAGGTGCAGTACTGGCCGGACTCGGTGTCGGTCTGGTGCACCTCGTGGTTCGGCACCGTCTCCGACGACGAGGGCAACCAGCTCAGCAGCGGGTACCAGCGGCCCGACGGGGCCTACCCCAGGTGACGCCCGCTCACCCAGGTCACCCGAGATGATGACGGTGGAACGACGGCAGGCCCTCACCCGGGTGGGTGAGGGCCTGTCTGCTGTTCCGCACGTGCCGTCCGTTGCGCACGTACCGCCGGGCGCAGGCGCCCGGCGGCGGCGTCAGCGCGACTGCTGGGCGGGCACGCCCATGGTGTCGTCGCCCGGCAGCGAGGCGGCGGCCACGGCCGCGCCGGTCAGCGTCGCCAGCATCTCGCGGACGTTGGTCAGCTGGGCGTTGATGCTGTCGCGGCGGTTGGTGAGCGCCGCCAGCTCGCGCTCGGACTCGCTGCGGATCCGGTCGGCCTTGGCGTTGGCGTCCGCCACGATGTCCTCGGACTGGCGCTGCGCCGTCTCGACGGTCTGGCGGGCGCGGCGCTCGGCGTCGGTGCGCAGCTTCTCGGCCTCCAGGCGCAGCTGCTCGGCCCGGTGCTCGATCTCGGCCAGGCGCTTCTCGGCCTTGGCCTGACGGGCGGCCAGGTCACGCTCGGACTGCTCGCGGCGCTTGGCCAGGTTGGTCTCGAACTCCAGCGCGGCCTGGGCGGCCTTGGTGCGGGTCTCCTCGAAGAGGGCGTCCGCCTCCTCGCGCTTGTTCTGGGCGTCCTTGTTGGCCTCGGCGCGCAGCTGGGCGCTGTCGCTCTTGGCCTTGTCGACGATCCGCAGACCCTCGTCCTCCGCCTTGGCCTTGCGGTCCTTGGCGTAGTTCTCGGCCTCGGTGCGGACCTGCTGGGCAGCGGCCTCGGCGAGCTCGCGGTGCTGCTCGGAGGCGCGGTGCGCCTCGTCGCGCAGGTCCTTGGCCTCCTCCTCGGCCAGTCGCAGGATCTTCTCGACCCGGGCGCCGAGACCGGCGTACGAGGGCTCCGCCTCGGTGACCGCCGCCTGCGCGGTCTGGGTCTCCAGGTGGAGTTCCTCGATGCGCTTCTCGAGCGCGCTGATCCGGGTCAGGGCACTGTCACGGTCGGCCACCAGCTTGGTGATCCGCTCGTCGACCTGGGCGCGCTCGTACCCACGGCGCACCAGGTCGAAGCCGTGAGGGGAGTGACTGTCGCTCATGGGGTTCTGGGCTTCCTGTCGTCAAACCGCTGAGGTGGTTGAGGGAATCCTGACACGGTACCGGAGTGTCGACGGCGAGATGCCGTCGTCCCGCGGACAATGTCCGCTCAATCGGGTGGTGCGTTCTTGGAGCGATTGCCACCCGACCGGGGGGAACCAATTCCGGCACCCGCCTTGGCACCCCCGTCCTTCTTGGTGCTGCTTCCCCCGTTGGTCTGGGCGACCGGTGCCGGTGCCTCGAACGCCTCCAGTGCGGACAGCACGTCCTGCACCCTGGAGATCTCGGTGTTGATGTCCTTGCGCCGCCGCACCAGCTCGTCCAGCTCGCGCCGGCCCTCGTCGGTGACCCGCTTCGCCTCGGCCTGCGCCTCGGCGAGCAGCCGTTCGGCCTCCGCCTTCGCCAGCTCGACCTGCTCGTCGGCGCTGCGGTCGGCGTCCTGCAGCCGCTTCTCCGCCTCGGTGGCGGCGTTCTCCAGCCGCTCCTCGGACTCGGCCTCGGCCGACTGGAGCCTGGCCTCGGCCTTGACGATCAGCGCCTCGGCGCGGCTGGTGGAGTCGGAGAGCTTGGTCTCCGCCTCCTTCAGCAGCCCCTCGGCCTTGCGGACGGCCGAGATCCGGACCTTGCTGGCCTCCGCGGACGCCTCCGAGGTGAGCTCGCCCGCGCGGTCCTCGGCGGCCGCGACCAGGGCCGCCGCCCGGTCCTCGGCCTCGGCGACGGTGGCCACCGCCTGCTCCTCGGCCTCGGTCAGCTGCTCCTGAGCGGCCGTCACCAGGGCGTCGACCCGCTCGCCGGCCGACTTCATGGCCGCCGCGTTCTCCTTGCGGGCGCGTTCGTGCAGCGCCTCCACCTCGGCGTCGGTGCGCTCGCGCAACTCCTCGGCGCGCTCGCGGATCGCGGTGGAGTCCCGGCGGGCCTCGGCGAGCAGCGTGTCGGCGTCGGAGCGGCCCTTCTCCACCTCGGCCTGGCCGGCCGCCTCGCCGGCGGCGACCAGCCGGTCGGCCTCCTTGCGGGCGGCGGCGACCATCGCGTCCGCCTGCTCCTCGGCGGCGGCGGTGGTGGCCAGTGCGGTGGTCTGGGCGTCCTCGCCGAGCGACTCGGCATCCGCGAAGGCCTTCTCCAGGACGGAGTTGGCCTGCTCGCGGGTGGCCTTGTCGAACTGCTCGGCGGCCTCCCGGGTCTCCGCGTCGTACGCGTCGGCGCGGCTGTGGGCGGCTGCGTCGTACTCGTCGGCGAGGGTGCGGGTGGCGAGCGCGTACTCCTCGGCCTCGGCGCGCAGGGCGGCGGCCAGCTCCTCGGCGTCGGCGATCAGGCCGGCCGAGCGCTCGTCGGCGGCGGCCATCGTCCGGACGGCCTGGGCCTCGGCGTCCGCGCGCAGCTGCCCGGCGCCCTCCCGGGCCGCGTGCAGCACGGCGTCGGCCTCCGCCCGCAGGTGCTCGTCGTAGGCCTGGGCCTCGGCGCGCTGATGGCCCAACTCGGCCTCGTGGGCCTCGCGTTCGGCGGCCAGCTCGCGGTCGGTCAGCTCGCGCAGGGCGGTGGTCTCGGCGTCGGTGCGGGCGCGCAGTTCGGTGGTCTCGTGGTCGGCGAGGGCCCGCTGCTCGGTGGTCTCGGCGTCGGCGAGTTCGCGCAGGGCGGTGGTCTCGGCGTCGGCGAGGGCCCGCTGCTCGGCGGTCTCGCGCTCGGCCAGCTCGCGCAGTTCGGCGGCGGCCTGCTCGGCCCGGTCGCGGACCTCGGTGGCCTCCCGCTCGGCGGCGGCCTTCCGCTCGGCGATCTGCTCGGCGGCGGCCTCGTGCATGCCGGCCACCGACTGGCGGACCTCGGCGGCCTCCTCCTCGGCGGCCTCGACCAGGGCGGCGCCCTCGACGCCGGCGGCGGCGACCAGCTCCTCGCCGTCGACCCGGGCCTGCTCCAGGACGGCGGTGGCCTCGGCCCGGATGCCGTCGGCGGTGGCGCGGGCCTCGGACAGCTCGCGGCCGGCCTCGGCGCGGACCGTCTCGGCCTGCTCGGCGGCGAACGCCAGCTCGGCGGCGGCCTTCTCCCGTACGGCCTTGGCGTCCCGGGCGGCCTCGGCCCGGCGCTGCTCGGCGGCGCTCCGGGCGCCCTCCAGCAGTTCCTCGGCTTCGGCGCGCTGGGCGGTGACGTGCTGCTCGGTCGCCTTGCGCTGTTCGGCGGTCTCGCGTTCGGCGAGGGCGCGCAGTTCGGCGACGTGCTGTTCGGTCGTCTCGCGCTGTTCGGTCGTCTCGGCGGTGGTGCGTTCGGTGAGTTCGGTGGCGGCCTGTTCGGCCTTGGCCCGGACGTCGGCGGCGTACGCCTCGGCGGCGGTGCGCAGTTCGGTGGTCTCGCGGTCGGCGAGTTCGCGCTGTTCGGCGCTCTCCCGCTCGGCCAGCTCGCGCTGTTCGGCGGTCTCGCGTTCGGCGAGGGCGCGCAGTTCGGTGACGTGCTGTTCGGTCGTCTCGCGCTGTTCGGCGGTCTCGGCGGTGGTGCGTTCGGTGAGTTCGGTGGCGGCCTGTTCGGCCTTGGCCCGGACGTCGGCGGCGTACGCCTCGGCGGCGGTGCGCTGTTCGGTGGTCTCGCGGTCGGCGAGTTCGCGCAGTTCGGCGCTCTCCCGCTCGGCGAGTTCGCGCTGTTCGGTGCTCTCGCGTTCGGCGAGGGCCCGCAGCTCGGTCGCGGTCTGCTCGGCCTGCTCGTGGGCGGCCTGGGCGGCGGCCAGCTGCTCGGCGGTCTCCTCGCGTTCGCGGTGCAGCCCGGCGGCGGCCTCCTCGTGCTCACGCCGGCTCTCCTCGCGCAGCGCGTTCGCGGCGGCCTCGGCCTCGCCGCGGGTACGGGCGGCCTCGGCGTCGGCCTCGGTGCGGACGCGCTCGGCGTCGGCCACCGCGGCGTCCCGGACGGCGTTCGCCTCGGCCTGCGCATCGGTGCCGAGGGCGGTCGCGGCGGCGTTCGCCTCGGTCCGGACCCGCTGGTCGAACTCGGTCGCGTCCCGGCGGAGTTCGGCGGTCTCGCGCTCGGCGGCGGCGCGGTTCTCGGCGGCCGCGGCCTTGGCGGCGGCGAGGGCGTCCTGGCCCTGCTGCTCGGCGGCGGTGGTGGTCTTCTCGGCCTCGCTACGGGCCCGGGCGAGGGTCTGCTCGGCCCGGCCCTGGGTCTCGGCGGCCTGTTCCTGGGCCTGCGCGCGCAGCCGCTCGATCTCCCCGGCGGCGCCCGCGCGCAGCTCGTCGGCGTCGGCCTTGGCCCTGGTGAGCAGTTCCTCGGCGTTCTTCGCCGACTCCTCGATCTGCACGACGGCCTGGCGGCGGGCCTCGCCGCGCACCCGGTCGGCCTCGGCGGCGGCCTGGGCGCGCAGCTCCTCGGCCTCGGCCCGCAGCCGGGCCGCCTCGTCCTGCATCTGCTCGATCCGCTCGCGGATCGCGGCGGCGTCGTCGAGGGCGGCGTTCTGGGCCTGCTCGACGGCGGCCTGGGCCTGCTCGCGCAGGCGCTGCGCCTCGGCGGCGGCCTCGGTGCGGATCCGCTCGGCCTCGGTGGCGGCCTCGGTGCGGGCGGTCTCGGCGTCCTGGTTGGCCTGGCCGAGCATCTCCTCGGCGGTCTTGGCGGCCTTGGCGAGCTGGACGGTGGCGTCCTTGGCGCCGGTCGCCCGGCCCTCCTCCTCGGCCGCGTGGCGCAGCCGCTGGGCCTCGGCCTCGGCGTGGGCGCGCAGTTCGGCGACGTCCCGGTCGGCCTGGGCGCGCAGTTCGGCGATCGCGGCCTCGGCCTCGGCGCGCAGCTCGCCGGCCACCGATTCGGCGGTGGCCCGCAGCCGTTCGCTCTCCTCGGCGGCGGCGGCCTTGGCGGCCTCCGCCTCGGCCTGCCTGGTGGTGGCCTCGGCGCGGATCGCCTCGGCCTCCTTGGTGGCGTGGGCGACCATCCGGGCGACCTCGGCACGGGCGGTCTGCGAGCGCTGCTCGTTGGCGGCCTCGCCGTCGGCGGCCTTGCGTTCGGCGGCGGCCTCGGCGTCGGCCTGGAGCTGTTCGGCGGCCTGTTCGGCCTGGGCCCGCAGCTCGGCGGACTCGCGGCGGGTGCGTTCGGCCTCGGCGATCGCCTCGGCACGCAGCCGCTCTATCTCGGCCTGGGCGTGGGCGAGCTGCTGCTCGGCCCGGATCTGCTCGGCGGAGGCCTGCTCCTTGAGCCGGCCGATCTCGCCCTTCGCGATGGCGAGCTGCTGCTCGGCGGCGGCGTGCGCGGCGGCCAGCTGCTGCTGGGCCTCGCCGCGGGCGGCGTCCACGTCGGCGGCGGCCTGGGCGCCGGCCTGCTGGGCGTGCTCGGAGGCGGCGCGAAGCAGGCGCTCGGCGTCGCTCTGGGCCCGCTGGATGGCGGCCTCGGCGGCGGCCTGGGCCTCGCCGCGGGCGGCGTCGACGTCGGCGGCGGTCTGGGCGCGGGCCTGGTCGGAGAGCGCGACGGCCTCCGCGCGGGCGGCGGCGACCATGCGCTCGGCCTCGACGCGGGCGTCCTGGAGCAGGCGCTGGGCCTCCTGCTCGGAGCCGGTCCTGGTCTGCTCGGCCCAGCCGTTGACGTGCTGCTCGGCGGTGCGGCGCAGCTCGGTGAGCTCGTCCTCCAGCTGGCGGCGGCGGGCGGTGAGCTCGGCCTCCAGTCGGGCGGTGCGCTCGGCGGCCTCGGCCATGATCCGCTGGGTGGCGGCCTGGGAGTCGCGCAGCTGGCGCTCGGCGTCGGCGCGCAGCTGCTGGGCCTGCATCTCGGCAGTGCGGAGCATCTGCTCGGCCTGGCCGGAGACGGCGTCGAAGGCGCGCGGTTGGGCGAGCATGCGGCGGGATTCGTGCAGCTTGGCCCGGAGCACCTCCACCTGGTAGGCGAGGTCCTCGGCATGCTCGGCTGCCTTGTCCCGCTCCTTTCGAGTCCGACCCATCTCGGCCTCGAACTGGGAGAGGTGATCGTCAACCTCGTAGCGGTCGTTGCCCCGCACTCCGCGGTCCCATCCATCTCCTGGTCGCGTCCTCGACCCGGCCGGTCCAGGGCACCCGTTGTCCGGGTACTGGTCCGACTGGCTCCTTGCATCCGCAGCCGGTGGACGGCCCGCCGGTCAAGCCGGGGCCGCCCGCCGCGGTCGTCGGAGCCCTGGGCGTGGAAGCGCGGTGATGCCGCGTTCCCCCGTCCGGGTGGACTCCTGGGCGAACTCTTGCCTTGTGGAGAATGGTGACAGATCAGTGTTGCGACTGTTCAGCCGTGCCCGCGTTGTGGACTCCCCTGCGACGGGCCGGCCACCGCTGGGTGGACGGGCCTGTCATCGGCCGTGCCCGTCGCCTCCGTCCCCCGGAGCCT
This sequence comes from Kitasatospora sp. NPDC059812, assembly GCF_042732075.1. NCBI lineage: Bacteria > Bacillati > Actinomycetota > Actinomycetes > Kitasatosporales > Streptomycetaceae > Kitasatospora > Kitasatospora sp. NPDC059812. The sequence goes on along the minus strand of NZ_JBHWIO010000011.1, from coordinate 110,563 downwards.
TCGCGCACCTGGGCATTGTAGTGGGAGCGCACTGCGGGGGAATGGCCGCGTGGTGGTTTTCCGGCTGTCGGACGAGGTTACTGACGGGTCATGACCGGTGATTCGGGGGTGCCGCCCGGTCGTGGGCGGCACCTGGCGGGGGTCAGTGGGCGTCGTGGGGGCCCGGTTCGGCGGAGGTGACCAGCTCGGTCAGGACGCCGCCGCAGTCCTTGGGGTGCAGGAAGGTGATCCGCGAACCCATCGAGCCGATCCGGGGCTGGTCGTAGAGGACCCGCACGCCCTTGGCCCGGACGGCCTCGGCGTCGCCGTCCACGTCGGCGGTGCCGAAGGCGATGTGGTGCACGCCCTCGCCGTTCTTCTCCAGCCACTTGGCGACGGTCGAGTCGGGCCGGGTGGGCTCCAGCAGCTGGAGGTAGGAGGCGCCGCCGTCGCCGGTGTCGTTGATCTTGAGCATGGCCTCGCGGACGCCCTGCTCCTCGTTGACCTCGGTGTGGAACACCTCGAAGCCGTAGGTGGCGCGGTAGAACTCGACCGTCTTGTCGAGGTCGCGGCAGGCGATGCCGATGTGGTCGATACGGGTCAGCACGGCGACCTCCGGGGGCGGGTTGGGTACCTCGGGAACCAGGTGGCACCAGTGCAGCGCATCGCTGCTGACCGGCGCCAGCGCCGGACGTGCGAGTCTGCTCACACGCCGGGGGTTGCCCCGGGCCGCACGCCGGGGGCTCACCCGGGGCGGGCGCCGGGGTTCACCCGGGCCGCGTTGACACGGTGTTGACTGGAAGGTGCCAGTGCGCTCGATCACACCGTCGCTCCGGTGACGGGCGGGTAACGGGTCAGTACATTGAGCGCATCCTCACCTGGCCACGACGTGCGAAGGGGCTCGTCCCATGACCAACACCACCTCTGTGATCGTTGCCGGTGCGCGGACCCCGATGGGTCGCCTGCTCGGTTCCCTCAAGGGCTTCTCCGGTGCCGACCTCGGCGGCTTCGCGATCAAGGCCGCGCTGGAGCGGGCCGGCATCACGGGTGAGCAGGTCCAGTACGTGATCATGGGCCAGGTGCTGCAGGCCGGCGCCGGCCAGATCCCGGCCCGCCAGGCCGCCGTCCGGGCCGGCATCCCGATGAGCGTCCCGGCGCTCACCATCAACAAGGTCTGCCTCTCCGGCCTGGACGCCATCGCGCTGGCCGACCAGCTGATCCGGGCCGGCGAGTTCGACGTCGTGGTGGCCGGCGGCCAGGAGTCGATGACCAACGCCCCGCACCTGCTGCCGAAGTCCCGCGAGGGCTACAAGTACGGCGCGATCGGGATGCTCGACTCGATGGCCCACGACGGCCTCACCGACGCCTACGAGAACATCCCGATGGGCGAGTCCACCGAGAAGCACAACACCCGGCTGGGCATCGCCCGCGAGGTGCAGGACGAGATCGCCGCGGCCTCCCACCAGCGGGCCGCCAAGGCGCAGGCCGACGGCGTCTTCGACGCCGAGATCACCCCGGTCCCGATCCCGCAGCGCAAGGGCGAGCCGGTGCTGTTCGGCCAGGACGAGGGCATCCGCGCGGACACCACCGTCGAGGGCCTGGCCAAGCTGCGTCCGGCGTTCGCCAAGGACGGCACGATCACGGCCGGCACCTCCTCGCAGATCTCCGACGGCGCCGCCGCGGTGGTCGTGATGAGCAAGGCCAAGGCCGAGGAGCTGGGCCTGAGCTGGATCGCCGAGATCGGCGCGCACGGCAACGTGGCGGGCCCGGACAACTCGCTGCAGTCGCAGCCGTCCAACGCGATCAGGCACGCGCTGGCCAAGGAGGGCCTGGAGGTCTCCGACCTCGACCTGATCGAGATCAACGAGGCGTTCGCGGCCGTCGCCCACCAGTCGACCAAGGACCTGGGCGTCTCCTCGGACATCGTCAACGTCAACGGCGGCGCGATCGCGCTCGGCCACCCGATCGGGATGTCCGGCGCCCGCGTGGTGCTGCACCTGGCGCTGGAGCTCCAGCGGCGCGGCGGCGGGGTCGGCGCGGCCGCGCTGTGCGGCGGCGGCGGCCAGGGCGATGCCCTGATCGTGCGCGTCCCCAAGGACGCCAGCCCGAAGGCCTGATCAGCTGACATGCCTTCGGGGCTGCGGACCGCCACGCGCGGCGCCGCAGCCCCGAAGGCATCCGCGCTAGGAGCTCCCGATGATCGATGTCGCCACGCTGGTCGAACAGGCCCGGGCGGGCCGGCCGCGGGCGGTCGCCCGGCTGATCACGCTGGTCGAGAACGCCGCCCCGCAACTGCGCGAGGCGATGGCCGCGCTCGCGCCGTACACCGGGCAGGCCTACACGGTGGGCCTGACCGGCTCGCCCGGGGTCGGCAAGTCCACCTCCACCTCGGCGCTGGTCTCCGCCTACCGGCGGCTCGGCAAGCGGGTCGGGGTGCTGGCCGTCGACCCGTCCTCGCCGTTCTCCGGCGGCGCGCTGCTCGGCGACCGGGTCCGGATGCAGGACCACGCCACCGACCCCGAGGTGTTCATCCGCTCGATGGCCACCCGCGGCCACCTCGGCGGGCTGTCCTGGACGGCCCCGCAGGCCCTGCGGGTGCTGGACGCGGCCGGCTGCGACGTGATCCTGGTCGAGACCGTCGGGGTGGGCCAGTCCGAGGTGGAGATCGCCGCCCAGGCCGACACCACCGTGGTGCTGCTCGCCCCCGGCATGGGCGACGGCATCCAGGCCGCCAAGGCCGGGATCCTGGAGATCGGCGACGTCTTCGTGGTCAACAAGGCCGACCGGGACGGCGCCGACGCCACCGCGCGCGAGCTCAACCACATGCTCGGCCTCGGCGAGGCCCGCGGGGCGGGGGACTGGCGCCCGCCGATCGTCAAGACCGTCGCCGCCCGCGGCGAGGGCGTCGACGAGCTGGTCGAGGCGCTGGAGAAGCACCGCGCCTGGCTGGAGGAGCACGGCGAACTGGCGGCGCGCCGCCGCCGCCGGGCCTCCGACGAGATCGAGGCGATCGCGCTGGCCGAACTGCGCACCCGGATCGGCGACCTGCGCGGGGACCGCCACCTGGCCGGCCTGGCCGAGCGGGTGGTGGCGGGCGAACTGGACCCGTACGGCGCGGCCGACGAACTCGTGGCCGGCCTCACCCGGGCCTGAGGACGGCGCAGGGCCGGCCCCCGGTGGGGCCGGCCCTGGTGTGCTGGGGGGCGGCGGTGCGTCAGGCGCGGCCGCGGAGGCCGCGCAGGTGTTCGGCGACCGGGGCGAGTGCCTCGTACATGGCGTCGAGCTGCTCCTGGGTGAAGCGGTCGATGAAGTGGGCCCGGACGCTGCGCACGTGGTCGGGGGCGACCCGCTGCATGGTGTCCCAGCCGTGCTCGGTGAGGTGGGCGTAGAGGCCGCGGCGGTCGCCGGGACACTCCTGGCGCAGCACCAGGCCGGCGTTCTCCATCCGGGTGATCTGGTGCGAGAGCCGGCTCTTGGACTGGAGGGTGGCGGTGGCGAGGTCGGTCATCCGCATCCGGCGGTCGGGGGCCTCGGAGAGCACGACCAGGATCTCGTAGTCGTTGATCGCCAGGTTGTGCGGCTGGAGTTCGCGGCTGAGCTGGTACTCCAGCAGCTTGGCGACCTCCAGATGGGCGCGCCACATCCGCTGCTCCCTGGCGGTCAGCCAGGGAGTCTCCTCCTCGGGCTGCGACGGAGGGGTGTCCGCAGTGTTGATCGTGTGCGTATCCATGGGCTCAGCATACCCTATTTAGTTCAATATTGTACAAGTTTACAGGCCGAAACGTCGCCCCAGATCGCCCAGATTGCCGAGGCCTGGCACGTTGAGGTTGCCCCCGCCGTGGCCCGACGCCGCCGGCTGGGACGGCACCCCGCCCACCGGCACGCCCGCCTCGGCGTCCACCTGGCCCACCGACCGCTCGGCCATCAGCTTCTCGCTGGACTGCAGCAGCACCTGGCCGGCGCCGATGAACTCGAACTGGTGCTCCTCGCCGGAGGCCCCGCCCAGCCCGGTCAGCCGCCGGATGCCGCCGATCAGCCCGTGCATGTAGTCGTGGTCGTAGTGGTGGCACGGCGCCGGGCAGTCCGCCCAGCCGACCAGCGCCTGCGGGTCCACCCGGATCGGCGGCTCGACGAAGTGCACCGGCCCGTTGGAGGCGGCGACGAACTTCCCGGTGCCGATCAGGGTCAGGAAGCCCGGGATGATCGACTGCTTGAGCCGCAGCGACGGGTCGAAGGCCAGCAGGTTGCCCGAGCGGACGGTCAGGTTGCCGTCGTCCAGGTCGTAGGAGTTGAGGTCGAAGGCCCGGTCGGCCAGCAGCAGCTTGCCGCGGCCCTGGGCGACGACCCAGTCCGCCGCGTGCATCGGCGAGTTGAAGTGCTGGCCGATCACCCGGTCCAGCATGCCGGCGCCGACGCCCTTGAAGGTGATGTCGCCGTAGTAGGCGACCATCTTGCCCTTCTGCAGGAAGTACGAGCCGTTCAGGTCGACCGAGTAGGCGTACGGGTTGACGTTGTCGTTCACCGGCAGGCTGTACGCGTCGTGCACCACCGGGCCGGAGCCGCCGTGCGCGTTCGGCAGCGGGGCCTGTGGGCCGCCGAACTGCTCCTGGGCGTAGGCCTGTTGGGGCTGCTGCGGGGGAGGCGGCGGCGGGTAGCCGCCCTGCTGGGGGTAGCCCTGCGCGGGCGGGTGGCCCTGGCCGGGCGGCGGCGCGTAGCCCGGCGGGGGAGGGGCGGCGAAGCCGGGCTGGGTCGGCTGGTCGTACGGCGACTGCCCGTACGGCGGCTGCGGCGGGTAGGACATCAGAGCTTCTCCTCGCTCGCCTGGACGTACACCGCGCCCTGTCCGGACAGCTCCAGCTGGAAGGCCTCGCCGGAGCCGCGGCCGATCATGTCGCGCCAGCCCAGCGCCGTGGACAGCTTGTTCTGCACCTGGCCGCGGTGCGCCACGTACGCCTGCGGGTCGACGTGCACCGGCTGGCCCGGGACGATCGGCAGCTCGAAGACGCCGCCGTGCGCCATCACCGCGACCGAGCCCTTGCCGTCCAGCTGGGTGGTGAACAGGCCCTGGCCGGTGACCTGGCCGCGGACCATGCCCATCACCCCGCCCTGCGAGCCCATGAACATGGTGGACTGGCGCAGCGTGCCCTCGAAGGCCAGCAGCCGGTCCGCCTCGACGTACAGGGTGTCGCCGGCCAGGTCGATCACGTGCACGTGGTGGCCGCCGTGGCCGAACATCACCCGGCCCTGGCCCTCGACGGTCATCAGCGGGGTGTCCTCGTTGGCCACCCGGCGGCCGATCATCGACATCACGCCGCCCTGCCCGCCGGTGATGTTCGGCGTGAAGCGGACGTCCCCGGTGTACGCGAGCATCGCGCCGCGCTGGCTGAACAGCCGCTGCCCGGGCAGCACCACGGCCTCGACCATCTTGCCGTTGATCTTCGTGAAGCCCATCAGACGTCGCCCCCGATGGTGACCTTCTCCGACGGCTGCACGTACACCAGGCCCTCTCCGGTGAACTCCACCTGGACGGCCTCGCCGCCGCCCTCGCCGATCACCGTGGTCCAGCCCGCGCCCGACTTCAGGCTGCGGTGCAGGCTGCCGGTGTGCGCCACGTAGGCGCCCGGGTCCACCCGCAGCGGCTGGCCCTGGCCGACCCGCAGGATGATCGCGGGCCCGTTCGAGGTGACGGCGGCCCAGCCGCGGCCCTCCACCTTGGTGGTGAAGAGGCCGTTGCCGGAGGACATGCCGTTGAGTCCGGTGAAGGTGGTGCCGGTGCGCAGCGAGCCCTCCGTGCAGAGCAGGTTGTCCGCCTCGACGAACAGCGTCTCGCCGTTCAGCCGGACCAGGTTGATCTCGGTGGCCTTGTCGGCGAAGTAGCAGGTGCCCTGGCCCTTCACCTCCATGACGGTCATCTGCTCGCCGGTGAGCCGGCGGGCGACCATGCCGCGCAGGCCGTCCCCGCCGCCGGTCAGCTTCTTGAAGCTCATCTGGCCGGTGTAGGCGACCATCGAGCCGTGTCTGGCCTTGACGGCCTCGCCGGCCAACTCGACGGCGAGTACCCGGGATCCCTGGAGTCTGAACTGTGCCACGGCCGCAATCTAGCGGGCGCGGCCGGTGCAGGGGGAGGGGCGGGGGCGGAACTGGTACCGGTCTGCGACAAACGCGCCGGTCACGCCCGCGCGTGCGCCCCCCGAGCGGCGTGCGGGACGGCGCCGGCCGCCTCCTCGACCTCCAGCAGCGAGGCCGAGTGGCGCTCCGCCTCGAAGGCCACCACACCGCCGCGTAGCCCGAACAGCCGCTTGGACAGCATGATCCAGAGCACCGCGGCGATGTTCAGCACCAGCGTGCCGATCTTCACGGCGCTGACGTGTTCGCTCAGCTCGTAGCCCTCCAGCGGCAGGAAGGCGGCGGTGGCCACGACGGTGAGGTACTCGGCCCAGCGCCTGCCCAGCCAGAGGCCGACCGCCTCGACGATCTCGATCAGCGCGTAGGCCACCAGCGCGCCCGCGACGATCAGCAGGGTGCTCTTCCTGTAGTCGAAGGTCTTGCGGATGGTGTCGACGATCGGGGAGTGTTCGAGGTCCCAGTGGAAGTGGTCGGTGACCGGCCGGAAGACCGACAGGTTCTCGTCGAACACCCGGTGCACGGCGTCCTGGCTGTTGGAGAACTTCCAGACGGCCCAGGCCACGATGATGATCAGCAGGCCGCGCAGCACCCGCTCGACGGCGAGGAAGCGCAGGATGAAGAGGTCCCGCAGCGCCTTGCCGCGCGGCACCAGCGGGGCGTCCTGCGCCGGGCCGGAGCCGTGCGGGGCGCCGAGCGCGAAGTCGCCGCAGCGCAGGCAGCGCCAGGCGTCGCCGAGGGCGGTCGCGGCGTGCAGCCGGGCGGCCAGCTCGGGCTCGGTCGGTGCGTAGGTGGTGTGGCCGCGCTTGGCGCAGGTCCTTCGGTCCCAGTCCCGCTTGAACATGTGGTCGCTACCCCCGGTCGTCCGATGTCTACGGCGCCCGGTGCGTCGGGCGCGGGCAGCAGGATAGGGGCAGCGGGTGACGGGCCGGCGCGACCCGCCGGGTTCTGGCGCACAGCTGTGACACGGACACGACGGCCGTGGGGTCGGGCGCGACGGCCGTGGCGCCGGGGCCGGACACGGCGGTTGTGACGTCGGGCACGGTGCCCACCCCGGCCGGGGCTTCGGACAGGTGCTCGGTGATAATGGCCGGAAGGCTTGTGAGTCGCTTCACAAGCAGGTCCGCCGCCGACCCCCGTATTGAGGTACCCATCGTGAACAGCAGCGCCGTCCACCGCCTGCGCCTGGTCTCCGGCCCCGAAGGGGTCTCGTTCATCCTGCTGCTGATCTGCTCCGTGCTGAAGCGGACCACGTCCTTCGACGGCGTCCCGGTGATGGGCATGGTCCACGGGATCCTGTTCATCCTGTACGTCGTCTTCTGGATCCAGGCCTGGCAGGCGCAGAAGTGGGACGCCAAGCGCGGCGTGCTGCTGTTCGTCCTCTCGGTGCTGCCCACCGGCGGCTTCTTCGCCGAGCGGATGCTCGCCAAGGAGGAGCGCGGCGAGCTGAAGCCGGCCACCGCGTAGGGACGAACCCCCACTGCGCGACGGTCGACAGGCTGCCGCGGCCTCCTCTCCCAAAGGGCCGCGGCAGCCTGTCGCCGTTTCTTACCGGGGGTGGCTAGGGGTGGCTAGTTGACGTTGACGCCGCTCCACGCGGCCGCCACGGTCTTGTACTCGGTGCTGGTGGCGCCGTACAGGTCGGTCGCGGCCTTCAGGGTCGCCGTGCGGGCGGCCTTGTAGTTGGTGGTGGAGGTCATGTAGACGGTCAGCGCGCGGTACCAGATCGCGGCCGCCTTGGTCCGGCCGATGCCGGTGACCGTCGAGCCGTTGGAGGTCGGGCTGTTGTAGCTGACCCCGTTGACCACCTTGGCGCCGCTGCCCTCGGACAGCAGGTAGAAGAAGTGGTTGGCGATGCCCGAGGAGTAGTGGACGTCGAGGTTGCCGACGCCCGAGTACCAGGAGTCCGCGGAGTTGCCGTCCTTGGAGGGCTTGTCCATGTAGCGCAGCGGCTTGCCGTTGCCAAAGATGTTGAGCTTCTCGCCGATCAGGTAGTCCGGCGGGTCCGCGGGCAGGTTGGCCGACCACTCGACCATGGTGCCGAAGATGTCGGAGGTGGCCTCGTTGAGGCCGCCGGACTCGCCGGAGTAGTTGAGGTTCGCCGTGGCGGAGGTGACGCCGTGGGTCATCTCGTGGCCGGAGACGTCGATCGCGGTCAGCGGGTTGGTGTTGCCGGAGCCGTCCCCGTACGTCATGCAGAAGCAGGAGTCGTCCCAGAACGCGTTGACGTAGTTGGAGCCGTAGTGGACGCGGCTGGCGGCGCCGACGCCGTTGTTCTTGATGCCGTTGCGGCCGAAGGTGTTCTTGTAGTAGTCCCAGGTGGCCGCGGCGCCGTACTGGGCGTCCACGGCGGCGGACTCGCGGTTGGAGGCCAGGCCGTTGCCCCAGGAGTTGCTGGTCTTGGCGAACAGCGTGCCGTTGCCCGAGGTGGCGCCCTTGAGGTCGGTGGTGGACTGGCCGCCGCGCGTGGCGTCCTTCAGCGAGTAGGTCGAGCCGCTCTGGGTGGTGGTCAGCGTGACGGTGCCGACGTTGACGCCCTTGCCGGTGCCGGTCGCGGTCTGCACCTGCTCGCGGGTGGACAGCACCTCGCCGGTGGCGGCGTCGGTGACGACCTGCTGGCTGCTCGGGGTGCCGTCGGCCCGCTCGCCGCGGACCACCGTGCGGTGGGCCAGCCGCGGCGCGCCGTCGGCCGCCCACACCACCAGCTCGGCCGCGCCCGCGCCGTCGACCCGGCTGAGTGCCGCCTCGTCCTCGTCGGCGGCCGTTCCGACGGTCGCCCGCACCGCGGCGGTGGCCCGCTCGGCCGCCTGCCCGGCGGCGAGGCCCGGGGCCAGGCTCGGCAGCGACAGGCTGCCGTCGAAGGCCCGGTCGACCGAGTCCACCGAGCCGTCGGCGCGCTGGTGGACGACCAGGTCGCCGCCGAGCACCGGCAGGCCGGCGTAGGTCCGCTCGTAGCGCAGGTGGCGTTCGCCGTTGGCGTCCGCGACGACGTCCTTGACCACCAGCCGCTCCTGGCCGCCGAGGGCCAGGGCCTGGGCGACCGGGCTGCTCTGCCCGGCGGCCACCGCGAGCAGCGCCGCGCGCTGCTGCTCCGGCGACGGGGCTGCGGCCTGGGCGGCGGGGACGATGGCGATCTGGATCACGCCGGCGAGCAGGGCGGTGGAGGAGAGTACGGCGCCGGCTGTCAGCTTTCGCTTCACGTGCGGGGGTTCCTTCCACGAAACCGCGTGTGCGCGCGGTTGCGCCGCGTACCGGGGCGCCGGGGTTGGCGCCGTTGGGGCGGTAGGGCGCGGACGTGCTGCTCCCGTGCGGTACCTGACGATCCGTCGATGGGTGGGGGTGACGGATGTCGGACGGGGCTTGGGCAGAAGCATGACAATCGATGGCAGGAAATGACAGACCACGGACAGGAATTGGCCGGGATCCGCCAGTGCTGGTGCGGATGGTTCGGCTGCCGCCCAGTGCCCGCTACGGGCGGTTCGTCCGGCTGGCGGGACTTCGCCACCCGGGGAGCGGAGCGGGCATGCGGGGGAGGGTAGGCGCGCAAGGGGGTGTGCGGACGTCCGGGACCGCCTTCCGCGGAGGCCCCGGACGTCCTGTCACCGTGCGCCGTACGTCAGTTGACGTTGACGCCGCTCCACGCGGCCGCAACCGCCTTGTACTCGGCGCTGGTGGCGCCGTACAGGTCGGAGGCGGCCTTCAGGGTGCCGGTGCGGGCACTCGCGTAGTTGGTGGTGGAGGTGAAGTAGACGGTCAGCGCGCGGTACCAGATCTGCGCGGCCTTGTCCCGGCCGATGCCGGTGACGGCCGAGCCGTTGGAGGTCGGGCTGTTGTAGCTGAAGCCGTTGATGCTCTTCGCACCGCTGCCCTCGGACAGCAGGTAGAAGAAGTGGTTGGCGATGCCCGAGGAGTAGTGGACGTCGAGGTTGCCGACGCCCGAGTACCAGGAGTCCGCCGAGGCGCCGTCCTTGCTGGGCTTGTCCATGTAGCGCAGCGGGCTGCCGTCGCCGTTCAGGTTGATCAGCTCGCCGATCCAGTAGTTCGGCGGGTTGGAGGGCAGGTTGGCGTAGAACTCGACCATCGTGCCGAAGATGTCGGAGGTGGCCTCGTTGAGGCCGCCGGACTCGCCGGAGTAGTTGAGGTTCGCCGTGGCGGAGGTGACGCCGTGGCTCATCTCGTGGCCGGCCACGTCGATCTCGGTGAGCGGGTGGGTGTTGCCGCTGCCGTCGCCGTAGGACATGCAGAAGCAGGCGTCGCTCCAGAACGCGTTCACGTAGTTGGAGCCGTAGTGCACCCGGCTGGTCGCGCCGACGCCGTTGTTCTTGATGCCGTTGCGGCCGAAGGTGTTCTTGTAGAAGTCCCAGGTGGCGGCCGCGCCGTACTGGGCGTCCACGGCGGCGGACTCGCTGCTGGAGGCCAGGCCGTTGCCGAAGGCGTTGGTCGAGTTGGCGACCAGCGTGCCGGTGCCGGAGGTCTTGTTCTTCAGGTTGACGGTCGACTGGCCGCCGCGGGTGGCGTCCTTCAGCTGGTACGAGGTGCCGCTCTGGGTGGTGGTCAGCGGGACGCTGCCGACGAAGACGCCCTTGCCGGTGCCGGAGGCGGTCTGCACCTGCTCGTGGGTGGACAGCACCTGGCCGGTGGCGGCGTCGGTGACCAGCAGCTGGCTGCTGGGGGTGCCGTCGGCGCGCACGCCCTCGACGGTGGTCCGGTACGCCAGGCGCGGGTTGCCGTCGCTCGCCCAGACCACCAGCTCGGCCTTGCCGGTCTGGTGCACGGCCGCCAGCGGGGACTCGTCCTTGTCCGCGGCGACGCCGACGGTGGCCTGGACGGCGCCGGTGGCCTGCGCGGCGGCCTTGTCGGCCGGGATCTGCGGGGCCAGGCTCGACAGGCTCAGCTGCGCGGAGACCGCCTTGTCGACCGACTGCACCGCGCCGCGGGCGTTCTGGTGGACGACCAGGTCGCCGCCGAGCACGGGCAGTCCGGCGTAGGTGCGCTCGAAGCGCAGGTGCCGGGTGCCGTCCTGGTCCACCACGGCGTCCTTCGCCACCAGTTGCTCCTGGCCGCCGAGGGCGAGGGCCTTCGCCAGCGGGCCGGACTGGCCGCCCGCCAGGGCGAGCGCCGCCGCGTGCTGCTCGGCGGCCTGCGCCTGCGCCGCGGGGATCGGGCTGGCCTGGGCGGCGGTGCTCACCTGGACGACGCCGGTGAGCAGGGCGGTGGCGGAGAGTACGGCGACTGCTGCGAGCTTTCGCTTCACGGACGAGTCCTTCCGGGTAACCGCGTGTGGGCGGTCGCGCCTCGTCCCGGGGGCCGGGGTCGGCACCTGAGGGGCGGGACGGGCGCTGACGTGCGGACCCCGTGCGGTCGAGCGGCGAGCCACCGGTGGGTGGGGGTGGTGGCTACCGGACGGGGTTGGCGGAAAGCATGACAATCGAGCAAATCAAATGACAGGTCTTGCTCATGAATTGGCCAAGTCCCGCCAGCCGGAAGGATTGTGAACGGGCGGACAAAAGGTGCGAATCATCCTGCCTTTCAGCGGGTTACCATCCGAACCGAGGCCTGATAGTGCGGCTGCGGACCGATCGGCCGTCAACTCCGCTGCGCCCCGCTCCCGTTGCCGCGCATTCACACCGGCGCAATGTCCTGGTATGGACCTGGCCGCCCTTTTGGCGGGTTCCCGCCACGCGTCGCGCTTGTCCACCATCAGGACGGCTGGTAGCACCCGTCCCGTCCGCCGGTACGGTAAGGAGGTGCCCAAGCCCCTAGCCCTCGACTTCGACCCGATCGCCCGCGCCGACGAGCTCTGGACCCGCCGCTGGGGCGGGGTCCCCTCGATGGCGGCGATCACCTCGATCATGCGAGCCCACCAGATCCTGCTCTCCCGGGTCGACGCGGTGCTCAAGCCGTACGGGCTGACCTTCGCCCGGTACGAGGCGCTGGTGCTGCTGACCTTCAGCCGGACCGGCGAGCTCTCGCTGTCCAAGATCGGCGAGCGGCTCATGGTCCACCCGACCAGCGTCACCAACACCGTCGACCGGCTGGAGCGGGCCGGCCTGGTCGCCCGCCGCCCCAACCCGCTGGACGGCCGCGGCGTGCTCGCCGCGATCACCGGCCGCGGCCGCGAGACGGTCGAGGAGGCTACCCGGGAACTCATGGCGATGGAGTTCGGGCTGGAGGAGTACGACACCGAGCAGTGTCGGCAGGTGTTCGAACTGCTCAGGCCGTTGCGGATCGCCGCCGGCGACTTCACCGACGACCGGGGCGAGGGGGCTGCGCCGGAGCGGCCGTGAGGACGGCTACCCTCGTGTGAGCGGTGCGCGGATCCGGGCGTACCGGTCGATCCCTGCCGAACGAGGCGATGAAGAGTATGAAGGCGACCCCCCTGCTGGGCTGGTACCGGGCCCTGGCCATTGCGACCGGTGTGGCCCTGCTGGTGTTCTGCGGCTTCATGGTCGCGAAGTACGGCTTCGACGCGGCCGAGGACCTGACCACGTACGTCGCGATGCTGCACGGCTACCTGTACATCGGGTACTTCGTGGTGACCTTCCTGCTCGGGCAGAAGCTGAAGTGGCCGCTCGGCCGGATGATCCTGACCCTGGCCGCCGGCTGCATCCCGTTCGCCTCCTTCGTCTTCGAGCGCAAGGTGGTCCGTGAGGCCGCCGAGCGGCTCCCGGCCGGCGGCGACGCCCGCCAGCCCGCCGGCGTCTGATCCGACGCCCCGGCGAGTGCCCCTTCCCCCGCGGGGGAAGGGGCACTGCGCGTTTGCGGCCCCCGGCGTTTCGACCCCGGCATCCATCGACAGCTACTAGGACGTCCGAGTAAATTAGTAGGACGTCCTAATAGCTGTGCCGCCCCGGTGCCGTGGCGGCCGTACGGAGCGGAGTTCGGGGTCATGGACGCCGAGGAGATCGAGCGCGGGCGGCAGCGCTGGCAGCAGCGGTACGACAGCGCCCGCAAGCGGGACGCGGACTTCACCACCCTGTCCGGCGACGAGGTCGAGCCGATGTACGGGCCCGCCCCCGGGCAGGCCGTCGAGGGCTTCGAGCGGATCGGCTGGCCGGGCGAGTACCCCTTCACCCGCGGGCTGCACCCGACCGGTTACCGGGGCCGCACCTGGACCATCCGCCAGTTCGCCGGCTTCGGCAACGCGCAGCAGACCAACGAGCGCTACCGGATGATCCTGGAGGCGGGCGGCGGCGGCCTCTCGGTCGCCTTCGACATGCCCACCCTGATGGGCTACGACTCCGACGACGCCAAGTCGCTCGGCGAGGTGGGCCACTGCGGCGTCGCCATCGACTCGGCCGCCGACATGGAGGTGCTGTTCAACGGCATCCCGCTCGGCGAGGTCACCACCTCGATGACGATCAGCGGCCCGGCCGTCCCGATCTTCTGCATGTACCTGGTCGCCGCCGAGCGCCAGGGCGTCGACCCGGCGGTGCTCAACGGCACCCTGCAGACGGACATCTTCAAGGAGTACATCGCCCAGAAGGAGTGGCTCTTCGCCCCCGAGCCGCACCTGCGGCTGATCGGCGACCTGATGGCGTACTGCGCCCAGGGCATCCCCGCGTACAAGCCGCTGTCCGTCTCCGGCTACCACATCCGCGAGGCCGGGGCGACGGCCGCGCAGGAGCTCGCGTACACCCTCGCCGACGGCTTCGCCTACGTCGAACTGGGCCTGTCCCGGGGCCTGGACGTGGACGTCTTCGCGCCCGGCCTGTCCTTCTTCTTCGACGCGCACCTGGACTTCTTCGAGGAGATCGCCAAGTTCCGCGCCGCGCGCCGGATCTGGGCCCGCTGGATGCGCGACCGCTTCGGCGCCAAGACCGACAAGGCGCAGTGGCTGCGCTTCCACACCCAGACCGCCGGCGTCTCGCTGACCGCGCAGCAGCCGTACAACAACGTGGTCCGCACCGCCGTGGAGGCGCTGTCCGCGGTGCTCGGCGGCACCAACTCGCTGCACACCAACGCCCTGGACGAGACCCTGGCGCTGCCCTCCGAGCAGGCCGCCGAGATCGCCCTGCGCACCCAGCAGGTGCTGATGGAGGAGACCGGCGTCGCCAACGTGGCCGACCCGCTGGGCGGTTCCTGGTACGTCGAGGCGCTCACCGACCGGATCGAGCAGCAGGCCGAGGCGATCTTCCAGCGGATCCTCGACAAGGGCCGCGAGGACCACGGGATCGGCCCGATCACCTCCGGCATCCTGCGCGGGATCGAGGAGGGCTGGTTCACCGGCGAGATCGCCGAGGCGGCCTTCCAGTACCAGCAGTCGGTGGAGAAGGGGGACAAGCGCGTGGTCGGCGTCAACTGCCACCCGCGCAGCGTCACCCCCGAACTGGAGATCCTGCGGGTCAGCCACGAGGTCGAACGCGAGCAGGTGCGGGTGCTGCGCGAGCGCAAGGAGGCCCGGGACGAGGCGGCGGTGCGGGCCGGGCTGGACGCCATGCTGGCGGCCGCGCGCTCGGGCGAGTCGATGATCCCGCCGATGCTGGACGCGGTGCGCGCCGAGGCGACCCTGGGCGAGATCTGCAACGCGCTGCGCGAGGAGTGGGGGACGTACCGGGAGAACGCGTCCTTCTAGGACGCGCCGGTGGGCCGCCCCGTACGGAGCTTCTTCGTGCGGGGCGGCTTTGCCGTGCCCTCGGCCGGGCGGGAATTTTGAAACACGCCCTAGTCGCCCAGCAGGCTGGGGAAGGGGCCGAGCAGCAGGTTGGTGAAGCGGCGGGTCCAGTCGGCGGTGATCGGCTCGCCGCTGACCAGGACGCGGTGCTCGACCGTCCCGGCGATGGTGTCGAAGATGATGTCGATCTCCTCGCGGGCCGTCCGCGGGTCGGCGTCCGGGGCGAGTTCGCCGCGCGTCTGGGCGGCCGCCCGGCCCTGCCGGACCAGGCGCTTCTGCGGGTCGACGATGGCCTCCCGGATCCGGCGGCGCAGGTGCGGGTCGCGGGTGCCCTCGGCGAACAGCGCGAGCAGCGCGGCCTGGGTCTCGGGGCGGGCCAGCAGGTCGGCGAACTGGGCGACCACCGCCTCGATGTCGGCCCGCAGGCTGCCGAGGTCGGGCATCACCAGGTCGTCGAAGAGGCTGGCGACGGCGTCCACCACGAGTTCGTTCTTGGACGGCCAGCGGCGGTAGAGGGTGGTCTTGGCGACCTTGGCGCGGGTCGCGACGTGGCCCATGGTCAGCCCGCCCCAGCCGAGTTCGGCGAGGGCCTCGCGGGTGGCGTCGAGGATGGCGCGGTCGGCGGCGGCACTGCGCGGGCGCCCCTTGGCCCTGGTCGTGGCACCCGCCGAGGGGGCGGGGCCGTCCGCGGTCTCCGGGCCCGTGACGTCCGGGTTCGCGGGGGGCTGGGGGGCCGGCAACCGGGCCTCCTTGCGCTCTACTGGTGAGTAACATGGGTGGGGCTGGTAACGGTAGCGGCTGTTCGCCCGTTCGGGCAGCCGGGCCGTCCCGGAAAGTGGGGCAGGTCACGTCGCGGAACCGCCGGTGGGGCTTGCGGCCGGGACCCCGGCTCCAGTTACGCTACGACTCGTAGCGAAAGCAGTGACAACCAGGCGCCGCACCCGTGGGACGGGGCGGCGCGGGCGCGGGTGGGGATCCGCGCCGAACGGTTCAGGCTACCGGGGGAGGGCCACCGCGCCCGGGAATCCGCGCCGCGCGGCCCGCGCGGGGCGACTTTCCCGAGGTTGGTTGCCCGCAGGCGGCGCGGACGGGGGAGGATGGTGCCATGCAGCCACGGAATTCGCGTCTCAACAGCTCCGCCCTGCGCGGTGCGGTCGACCTCGCCGCAGTGAAGGCAGCCGGCGAGGCTGCCCAGAAGGCCGAGCAGGCCCGGGTCGAGCGGGCCCGCCAGGCGGCCGCCGACGAAGCGGCCGGAGTCGCCCCCGAGCAGTCCGCCTACGCGCTCGTCATCGACGTCACCGAGGACACCTTCGAGTCCGAGGTCGTCCAGCGCTCCACCGAAGTGCCGGTCGTCATCGACTTCTGGGCCGAGTGGTGCGGCCCCTGCAAGCAGCTCAGCCCGATCCTGGAGGGCCTGGCCGAGGAGTACGCCGGCCGGTTCGTGCTCGCCAAGATCGACGTGGACGCCAACCCGCTGATCTCCCAGCAGTTCGGCATCCAGGGCATCCCGGCCGTGATGGCCGTGGTGGCCGGCCAGTTGGTGCCGCTGTTCCAGGGCGCCGAGAGCGCGGCCAACGTCCGCAAGGTGCTGGACCAGCTGATCCTGGTCGCCGAGCAGCGCTTCGGCGTGGTCGGCGGCGCCGGGGCTCCGGGCGAGGCGCCGGACGCCGCCCCGCAGCGGCCGGAGGACCCGGCCCTGGCCGCCGCGCACGACGCGCTGGACAGCGGCGACCTGGGCGGCGCCGTCCAGGCCTACCGCAACGTGCTGGCCGACCAGCCGGGCAACACCGAGGCCAGGTTGGGCCTCGCCCAGGCCGAACTGCTGCAGCGGATCGAGAGCGTGGACCCGCAGGCCGTCCGCGCCGCGGCCGCGGCCGACCCGAAGGACGTCGAGGCCCAGCTGCGGGCGGCCGACCTGGACCTGGTGGGCGGTCACGTCGAGGACGCCTTCGGCCGGCTGGTGGACACCGTCGGCCGGACCGCCGGTGAGGACCGGGACGCCGCCCGGCTGCGCCTGCTGGAGCTGTTCGAGGTGATCGGCACGGAGGACCCGCGGGTCACCGCGGCCCGCACCGCGCTGGCGCGCGTGCTGTTCTGACGCCCCCTCCGGTCCGGGCCCGGCCGGTCCCGGGCGGATCCTGGCACGGCGGATGACCTGCGGTGTCGCCGGGTGATTTGGCGACAATCCGGTCAACCGGACAGAGGTTTACCAAATCTTGACAACACCCGCGGACAGTCACACTTGGTGACTGTACGGGGGGTGTTATGTGGTTTTTTCGGGGGGTTTGGTATGAACAATTTAATCACAGGCGGACGC